>CAYMTN010000005.1:0-50622 GCA_964393335.1 uncultured Anaerolineaceae bacterium | reverse complement strand
GGCGGATACCACACTTTGTTCAGGGGATTGGCGGCGAACGGCTGGCCGCTCATGATCAGGGAACGCCATAGGGGCCAGGCGTGGTCGTCCAACACCGCCCGCCGCAGGAACAGCGCATCCGGCCAGTGACTGATCACAGCGTCCGAAAACGCGGCACGTGGCGGAAACGGCAGAGAATCCGGCCCCAGCCCGGCCAGTAATAAAAACGCCGCCAAAACGACGGCTAAACAGGCCACAAACAGCGCTGTGGGATTATCGCAGAACGTACAGCGTAACCTCACCTTTGACCACTTCCTGTTCAATACGATTTTCCGGTATCTCGTCGATACACTTGCCGGTGTCGGGATACGTGACGTCATTGTCTTCGTCAAAGCTCAGGTCTTTTTCCTGAGGGCCCCAGAAGATGTACTTGACGTGAAATGGCACCGCGTCACTGAGCAGCGTCGTACAATCCAACCCGCGATACCATTCGCGGACCTGGTCCAGCCGCAGGTCAGCCGGAACCGTTTCAAAGGGATGCCCGTATACCACAACCTGCTGAGTATAAGCCGGAATCCACAAGCTGATGTTGGGCGACGCCAGCACAACAGCATCCTTCTCGCCGTGATCGTCAAGCCACTGGATCGTATGCCAATAATCGGTCTGGATCAACATGCCGGCCTCCAGCCCGCTTTCGGGCGCAGCCACCGCACCGTAAAGTGGAATCACCAGCACGAACACGTTTGTTGGCACGATAAACACGATCAGCGCGATCAAAGCCGGAGCGCGCCATTTTTCAGGCACTTTGTAGAACCAGTAATCTTCCAGCGCGCGCACCGCAAAGTATACCAGCGGAATGATCAGGCCCATCGATAGGCGGCGCTGCAAGTTGAAGGGAGCGTACAGACTGGCAGTGTTCACGATAATCCACAACAGCATGAACTGGTCGCCATCACGTTCAAAACGGCGCACCACACGGACCAATCCCGGAATCGCCACCAGCAGCAGCAGACCATACCCGAACAGGTACAGGTAGGGGGCCGGTGAAGGGGTCTGGTTCTGGGCGTTGAACTGCCCCATAATGTCATTGAAATGAAATACGGCCAGGTCGTACACTGCGAACGGAATAGCGGGAAGCCACAGCATCGACGCCCAGCGCAGTTCATGGACCGGGAATTCCCTGGTGATGTAGTATCGTGTGATCACATATAACACCAACGCGCCGCCAATCGGCATCAAGGCAGTTGGCTGAATCAACGCCAGCAGCATCGACAGCAGCATCAAGCCAAGCCCGCCGTTGTCCACACTCGGCACCGCATTATACCCGCGCCGGAACACCACAATAAACGTCGAGACGATCAACGCCAGGCAGGCGATACTCATCGGAAAATGCGGATTCGTGTACGAGGCATAAAACGGGAACGCTTCGGGGATCGAAATATCAGCCGCGAAGGTTTCATCGCTAAACAACAGCAAAAACCAGCCTAACCCGGAGCCGATTGCCAGCAGCGTAAAAAACAATCGGCGAGGGCGCAGCCGCACCCAGATCGTCGCGCCCAACTGGTACAGGGATATATACATGAAGAAGCTGGTGGCCACCCGCGCCAGGTGAAAGATTAACAAACTCGACAGCCCGGTAATGCGTGCAGCATGTCCTAAAAACAGGTAAAAGGTGTTAATACCCGCGCCGTCGTGCGCTTCGGGCGTATATCGAAGTTCAAACAACCACGCTCCCTGGCGGCCTTCCTCAATTTTGGACAGGTAGGTTGCCCCATCTTTGGGGTTGGAAAGCATCCCCATGAACTGCCATTCATCAGCCGAGCTATTGCTGGCCAGCGCCCAGGCATAAGGCACCAGAGTCAGCGCCACCAGGAATCCGCTGAGAATGATGACCCAGCGCCATTCGGTTGTCGAAATATAGACAGAGCGGAGTGTTTGCATAGGCAACCTCGCTGGTAGAAAAACGGCACACTGCCTCAGCGCCCGCTTGCCGTGGGGCCGGACACGCATTGAACATACCGTAGAGCATGCAGAAGTGGCAAAGCTTCACAATATAGTTAAAGCCCCAAACGCCTTTCGAGACAAACCGGTTGCTGCCCCCCTACGAACAATGGAGTTACCACTCCGACGTGGCAGGTTTGCCGTTCGATTCTGGCGTGTAGTATAATGCGCATTGCGAATTTATGCTTAAACAAGCCTAAGTATATGCTCATTGTACATCGTGACGCCCGTTCTGCCAGCCCTAGAGGGACCTGATGAGCCAGTCAAAAACACTCTATCGCCTCCAGCAGCTTGATCTGGAACTGGACGCTTGCCGCAGCCGGATACGGGAGATCACCGCCGTACTCGAACAGGATAACGAACTGCGCAAGGCCCAACAAGCCGTCAACGCCATTCAAGACAAGCTGCGTCCCGCCGAAATTCACACTACCGATCTAAACCTGGAACTTCAAACGGTTTCCACTCAATCTGCTGACCTGTCAAAACGGCTGTATAGTGGAAAGGTGAGCAACCCTAAGGAATTAGAAGATATCCAGAGCAAAATCGCGGAGCGCAAACGCCGCCACGCCCACCTGGAAAACGAATTGCTGGAAACGATGATCACCGTTGAGGAGCTTCAGGAATCGCTGGCCAAAGCTCAAGAACAATTGAGTCAGGTAGAAACGGAACGCGCCGCGCTGCATAAAACACTCACCGGCGAAATGCGGCAGTTGAAGCAGAAGCTCAAACCATTGAAGGCCGAGCGGCAAACCACTGCGGGTCAGATCACGCCTGAAAACATGGAATTGTACGAGACCCTGCGTGCCAAAAAACAACGTATCGCCGTAGCGGCTCTGAATGGTGATATGTGTTCTGTATGCCGGGTCGGCCAAACGTCAAACATCGTCCAACAGGTGCGCCAGGACCAGAGCTTGATCACTTGCACAAGCTGCGGGCGCATCCTGGTAACGTACTAGCGAGGTGCCGGTATGCGCTTCGATCCATTATCATTTCTGTTGGGATTTGCCTCAGCGTCGGGCGTTTCATTCGTTGTCTGGCGATCGCGGCGGCGGCTGTCTGATATTCAAGAATCTGCCGAGACGCAGATCGAAGGGACGCGGCGCTTTATCGGGCAGGCAGCCGACACCCGCTATGCACGTGATCTGCTGCGGTACGTGCAGCAGCGGCGTATCGCGGGCGGCGTGATTGACCTGACCGATCTGCTGCTTGAGCCGCGCCTGATCCTGGCTCCGCCGCCAGCCCTGCCGCCCAGCACCAGCGACGCCGACGTGCGTGATATTTTCGACGTGATCCCCATGTTTCACGACATGCCACAGAGCTACGCGCCGTTTAACATCGAAACGCTGCCTCTCGATGATCTTGGGGCCGGTGAGCGGCACATCGCCATTTTGGGCATCAGCGGCATTGGCAAAAGCACCGCCCTTTCGACGCTGGCCTTGATGGCGTTGGGCCAGATCACATTCGAAAAAATAGAAGACTTGACCGAGCAGGCCATCCGTGAAGAAGAAGAGGGACTGCCCGAAGAGGAACGCAAACAACGCGCCCAGGAACGTCAGCAGATTCAGGAACGTGCCCTCGAAAAACTGCACAGCACGCGCCAACAGCAAAAAGAACGCCTGAACATCATCGGAGATGACGAGCGGCCAGCGGCCTTGAACATCGCTGCCCTGGTGCCGGTATTGGTTCACTTGAACGACCTGGAGTTTGATCTCGTCACTTTCGGTAAGGACGAAATGCTTGATCCGTCCGAACCGTTGGTCCGGGCCGTACAGCGACAGGTTGGCAGCGTAACGGCCCGCGTCGTCGGCAGCGTGATTTATCCGGCGCTGGAACAAGGCCGCGCGCTGGTGCTGCTGGATGGTTACGATGAGCTAGCGCCGAAAGCCCGTGAAACGTATTATTTCTGGCTGCAACAGTTTCTGGCAACCTACGGGCACAACATGATCGTAATCGCGGGGCCGGTGACGGGTTATGAACCACTCACCACGCTGGGATTCACGCCAACCTACCTGCGCCCCTGGCAGCAACACGATTACGACGAACTGGCGGAGCGGTGGAGCAGACTGCTGCCGCAAAAAACTAACGTGGCACCACCCGACGATCAAACGCTGCGCCGTGTTATGATCGATAATCGCGGCTATACGGCGCTGGATGTCACGCTAAAAATCTGGGCCGGGCTGGCCGATGATACCCGCGAAGCCGGGCGCGTCGGCTGGTACGATGCGTACATCAACCGACGGCTGTCGGACGCGCAAGCACGCGAGAGTCTGCCTCTGTTGGCGGAACACCTCCTCGAAGCCGGGCAGCCGCTCGACCGGGCCGCGCTCGGCGCGGCTTTTGGTGCTCCGTCTGGTGAAGGCGGCAGCGCACTCAAGATCGATGATCTGCTCGATATGCTGGTCAAAGACAGGCTAATGGTCGAGCATCCTGGCAATCGCTACAGTTTTGTGCATCCGCAGATCACCAATTTCCTTGCCAGCGAAACGCTGCTCGAACCCGGTTCCGAACGTCCCACCGAACTGGCGCTCGATCCGGCATGGCAGGATGCGCTCAGTTTTGCCGCTCGCCGGATTAACATCATGCCGGTCATCTATCGCAAGCTGGGTACCGCGCCCAACCTGCTCTACAGCGATCTATTTGAAGTAGTCAAGTGGCTGGCCGATGCGCCAACCGATGCACCCTGGCGCGGAGATATCTTCAAACGGCTGGCGGCGGCCCTGATGGCGACCGAGCAATATCCCGAAGTTCGCGCGCGCGCCCTGGCCGCGTTGATCACCTCGCGTGACAAAAACGTGCTCTACATCCTGCGACAGGGGCTGCGCGCCGCAGACCCGTACATCCGGCAGTTGGCGTGTGTCGGGTTGGGCGCGCTGGGCGACCCTGAAGCGATCAACGATCTCGCCTCGCTATTGGCCGACGAAGACCACGATGTCAAACTGGCTTCAGCGCTGGCGTTGGGCGCGCTTGGCAGCGACAAAGCTATCGAAGTCATGATTCACGGCCTGTTTCAGGAAAGTCATGATGTGCGCCGCGCCATTTCCGAAGCCCTGGCCGCGATCCCCGGCGAAGGGCACACGATTCTGCGAGAGAGCATCGTCGCCCAAGAGATCGAAATACGCCGCGCAGCCGTCTATGGCTTGAGCCGGGTGCGTGCCCCCTGGGCTTTGATCGCCCTCTATCGCGCCATGCTCGAAGACGAGCAGTGGTATGTGCGAACGGCAGCCGAAGAAGCGTTCCTCGCGGCGCAATCACCGGAACGAGAAGGCCCGCGCGCGCATCCTGACGCCGACTCGCTCGGCTGGCTGATCGAATGGGCCGCCGATCGCGGCGAAGGTGTGCCCGCTGGGCCGAATGCGCGGCAGGTGCTCATCCGCGTGCTGCAAGAAGGCCAACCCGTGTACAAAATGCTGGCCGCGCGAACTTTGGCCCGGTTGGGTCACGTGGAAGCGCTCAAGCCCTTGTACGCGGCGCTGCGCGACCGTGACCCAGATGTGCGCGGGGCGGCATATGCTGCGCTGGCCGATCTGCAAGTGCGCCTGGGTCAACCCCTGCCGGGATTGGTTTGATCGCCACAGGTGGACGACAAAACGGGGCCATGCATATTGGCCCTGTTTCTTTTTGGCGTGCGGTCGTCAGAAAACGCGCTAATCCGTTGTGGGGGTTGGCATGGCCTGCCGCACCATGCCGGGCAGGATTTCCTCGTCAGGGGTGCAAAAAACAACATGCCGGATGCTGGTATGGTAGATAATCGTCTGTTCCCCGGCACCCAGCACAACGCGGTATCCCGGCGTCTCCTCGTCCTGATAATCACCGCCCGGCTTGGGGCAGCCCACGCTGGCATCCGGCCAGGTCAGAGTCAGCAAGTTCAACAGCGTGATCGTGTCTTCCGGCACATCCAGACGCCGCGCGGCGTCACGTTTGCTCAACTCGATCATTGACTGGGCAATGGGCTCGACCGGGACCGGCTTTCCTTCCAGCGCCAGCCATAGCGGATCGTCGCACAAAAAGAACGTCTCATGGCGATCGGTGTGATACACGTAGACACGATTACCTGAGCTGAACACCAGGCGGTAACCGGGGGTCAACGTACTGGCGTCACCCGCCGCCGCCCGCGTCGAACAGCCCCACGCTGCATCCTCCCATACGAACGCCTCGACGCTCAACAGCCGGATATCACCGGCATCGACGCCGTGCGTCTCGATCAGGTCAGAAGTCGTGCGCGTGATCAGGTCCTCCAGGCGCGCGGAAATAACCGCCGCGCCAGATTGAGTTGATTCCGGCAGGAGCGTCGCAGGCGATGGCAAATCGGTCGGAGTCGGCCCGCCGAGCGCGGACTCAGGCGTCGGGATCGCCGTCGGTGGGGCCACGGTGCGCGTAGGTACGGTGTCCGAGGCGCGCTCTGACGTCCCGTCACTACCGCAACCGGCCAGTATGACCAGTCCCAATCCCGCTATGGTCAGCCACCGGATAAAACTATCCCGGACAGCCACGTTAACACCCCGCATGACGTGACGCCATCCTTACGCTGTGTTCATTTCCGGCGGTCAGCCACCATAGACCAGACGTGTCTCGATCCAAGCCGGAGTCACGTCTTCGACGCTGATGATCTTGTTCGGTTTATCCTCACCCGCCACAATCTCGATCTGTGACGGATCGACTTCCAGGACACCAGCCAGGAAGTCGATCAACTGCGCGTTTGCGCGACCCTCTGCCGGTGACTCTGTCAGGCGGATCTTCAGCGATCCGTCATCCTGAACCCCGGCAATTTCGACGTCATTCGCGCGGGTGACCACACGCACGGTAAACGCAGCTCCATGCTGTGCATCAGTGATTTTGAATTCGCGCGGCATGCCTGGATACCCCTTTCTGAGTTCCATGTAAGTAAATCACCTGCAACAAAGGATCCGTCGCTTATCTGGCCAGCATCGTAACCAGAATCTGCCCCAGCACCTGCAACAGCACCAACACGATAATCGGGCTGAAGTCCAATCCTGCCGCCGGGGGCAGCATGTTTCGTACCGGTGCCAATAATGGCTCAGTTAAGTTGAAGATCGCGCGTGCCAGTGGGCTGTAGGGATCAATATTGATCCAACTCATCAACACCCGCGCCAGAACCACGAACGAGTACAACTGAATGAACAGCGTAACCACCGCAGCAAATCCCGACAACGCGCTTTCTCCTCATGAGTAAATCATACAATGGTTCAACACGCCCGGTCTAGGACCGTGCGCCAAAAATAGCGCGCCCAATCCGCACCAGGGTTGCGCCCTCTTCGACAGCGACCGGGTAATCATCCGTCATGCCCATGCTCAGGTCTGACCATGCCGCATCCGGAAAATCGAACGCCAGCGCGTCGCGTAATTCGCGCAAGGCCACGAACACCGGGCGCGCTTGTTCCGGTTCTTCGACAATGGGAGCCATCGTCATCAATCCCCGGACAGCCAGGCCGGGCAGCGCGACCACATGCCCCACGTCATTCCACAGCGTGCGGCGAAGATCGCGGTCCCTCTGCCACTGGTACGCGTCCCAACCCTGCTTGGACGCCTCACCCGATACGTTCATCTCCAGCAGCACGTCGAGACGACCATCCCTTTCGACCAGTATACGGCTGAGCCGTTCGGCAAGTTTCACGTCTCCCAGTGCATGAAATAACCCAAAACCACCCGCCAGGTAACGCGCCTTGCGGCTTTGCACCGTGCCGACCATGTGCCAGGTAACCCGCGCAGCACCCTGTTTTTCGACTTCGGCCATCTTCGGGATCGCTTCTTCGAGCCGGTTTTCGCCAAAATGCCGCAGCCCGGCGTCGATAGCTTCCAGCACGGCTGCTGCCGGGTGCTGCTTGCTGACCGCGACCAGCGTCACCGAATCTGAAGAGCGCCCGGCACGCTGGCAGGCACCTGTAATCTCGGTCTGTACAGTTGTGATCCGCTCAGCAATTGAGGTAGATGCCCGTTCCATAACCCTGAACTCTCATGATAGCGCAATCACCGCGCCAAAACGCCCGGTACGCCCGGCCTCGGCGCGGTGAGAAAAAAACTCGTCTGTATGGGTGGCCGTGCAAACCCCGGCAACTTCGATCTGGGTGACTCCGGCACGTTCCAGCGCCAGCCGGTTCGCGGCCCACAGGTCGAGATACGCGCTGCCGTCCTCAGCCCGGCGTACTAGTCCGTCAAGCTGACCGAATGCCTGCTGCACAGCGGCGACCACTTCCTCGCCCACCTGATACCGCTCCGGGCCAATGCTCGGGCCGATTCCGGCCTGCACATCCTGGGGCCGCGTGCCAAACGCGGACGCCATTGTTTCCAGCGCGCTGACCGTTGTACCCGCCACCGTCCCACGCCACCCGGCGTGTGCGATCCCGGCTGCATGTCGCACCGGATCATACAGCAAGACCGGGGTACAATCGGCAAATCGCATCGTCAGCGGCAGTCCCGGCTGGTCGGTTACCATGCCATCAGCCCGCGCCAACCACCGCCGATGAGGCACCGGACCATGTACGACGACACTGTTGGCGCTGTGAACCTGCCACACCGTACAGGCCCGCGCGCCATCCAGGCCGAGGGCCGCATATATGCGGCGGTGATTCTCACGTACCGCCGATACATCATCACCCACCGTGCCACCCACATTGAGCGACGCCCATGCCCCAACGCTAACCCCTCCCAGACGTGTAAAAATCCCATGGTTGAGCCAGTCCTGGTTGGTCCACTGGTCGAATTGATAGTAGACCAGTCCGTCGTCGATACGCCGCACACAACCCTCTTTCACTATCCAGATCAGACGCTACAATAAGCCTGTGCCGATTCGCCCCTCAGATTATAGCGCACACGGCCAAGCTGTGCCGCTGTAATGCCGCCCGAATCAGTGACGCCTCAGGCGATTGCCCGCCACCCGTGAAAATTGTAAAATAGGAGCACTATGGCGAACTTAATCAACAAACTCAATGTGCTGGTCAAATCCAGCATGCACGGCGTCTTGGGCGATGACACCCACGCCGCGCGGCGCGGACGACCGTCACTACAGCGCCTCGGCAAAAACATCGACCAGGAGATTTCGGCGCTGCGTGATCAGGTCAATCAGGCGCTGGACGATGAAGACCGTATGCTGGCTGAGATCGCGGCCATGCAGCGTGAGATCGCCAGCCTGGATCAACAGGCGGACCGGGCGCTGGCAGGCGGCGACGAGGCTGGCGCACGGCATGCTATCCGCCAGATGCAGTCCCAGCAGAAGCGTGCTGCTTTTCTCGAATCCGACCTGGCCCAACACCGCACTTCGACGTCAGAACTCATCCAGCGCGTCAACGAACTGGAAGCCGCCGTCGCGGAAGCACGCCGTCAAACCGGGGCCGCTCCGCCTGTGAGTGACGACGCAGCACATAACGGGGAGTCCACCGGCGAGACTCTGTCGGACCGGCTGCGCCGGATTCGGCAGCAGGTTACCGAACAAGCGCCAACCGCTGCGCCAACGGTCGAAGAAACTGACGACGTTGACCCGCAGGCCATCGACGACGATCTGGCACAACGCCGTGCGCGTCTCAGTTTATAACCGGGGGACCCAGCCTGGGCGTATTCTCTCACCGCCTGCCGTCCCCAGGCGGTATTTTGCTCATGTCGTTGCTGACAAGAGCCACTTTACAACGTTCACAATTATCGTGTAGAACTAGATTAGCGATACGCATCCAACACATACGAGCAGCTATGGACTTTTTATCCAACATCAATGCGGCGCGCATCCTGATAGCCGAAGCCGATCCGGACGTGATGGATCAAACGGCTGACGCCCTGGAAGAAGCCGGATACAGCATCCACAAGGCGTATTATGCCGGAGATGCAGTCTATGCTATGCGCCATAACCAGTTTGATCTGGTCCTGGTGGATATATGGATGAAGGATCGGGACCAACAACACCTCACCGACCAGCTCGTGGAATTCGGATCGCTGCGCTGGATCGCCGTTGTGGACGAACAAGAGGTGAACCCTCAGCGTTTGCTGCGCCAGGGAGCAGCCGCGTATATTCAGCGCCCGCTCAAGCCGGATATACTGCTGCGCCACGTTGATAACGTGCTGCAAGGGCGAACAATGCGTTCGACCGACAGTCTTAGCCCGTCCTCGCTCGACACCGACGATACAAACGCGGGCAGCCTGAGCGAGATGCTTCAGCGCCGCCTGATCGAACAACAGACACTTTCGAAGCTGGCCCGCTCCTTAAGCGCCGTCCTGGACCTGGATATTTTGCTGACGGAAGTTGTCGATGCCGCCGTGTACTTGAGCAATGCCGAAGAGGGCCTGCTGCTGCTGCCTGACGATGAGGGCCGCGCACTCCATGTGCGGGCCGTCAAAGGCATCGACAGTGAAACCGCGCGTAACTTCCGCATCAAAACACAGGATACGCTGGCAGGCCAGGTCTTTCATTCCGGGCAGCCAATCCTGGTCGGGGATCAGGGATTGCAAAAGATCAAAACCGAATACCTGGTCAAATCGCTGCTGTACGTGCCGCTCTCGATCAAAGGCCAAACGATCGGCGTATTGGGTGTCAATAACAAACACGCCGACCGCACATTCAACCAACACGACCTGGGATTGCTTCAAGACCTGGCTGCTCATGCCGCTGTGGCCATAGAAAACGCGCGCCTGTACGAAGACAGCCTGCTGCGTACCCGCGAACTGAGCACACTCGTGCGGGCCGGTGAAGCCGCAAACTCCACGCTGGCGATTGATCAGGTGTTGTCAATCATCGCGGGGCAACTGGTCAACGCACTGAATGTTGCCCAATGTTACATCGGTGAATGGGAACCTGGCCAGCGGCTGGCGCACCTCCTGGCCGTGCGATACCGTGCCGTATGGCGATCCGGTGATGGCCCAGTGTTATCGGTGAAGAATAATCCGTCTGTTGAGCAAGCCTTCACCAAACGCCGGGCGGTGGTCACTGCGCCAACAATGCCGCCCGACGATCCGTTACAGGCCACCTGGCTGCCCCACCGGTATAATGCGCACACTGTGATCACGATCCCGCTGCTGGCTGACAAACAGCCGTTGGGCGTCGTCATGCTCTACCAGCTGCACGCGCCCTACTCCGGCCAATCCGCACTCGGCAGCGCGCAGCTTGAGCTGCACCAACTGGCGATGGACATGGTCGTCAAGCTGGCGGGGTTGGATACCGAATACCACCACACTGGGCTGTTTGAGATCGCGCAGCAGATGCTCGACACGACTCAGACCAACTGGTGCGAGGTCGCGTTGTGGGACATGGTCCACCGGCAGTTTAACATCACGCTTTCATATGGCGAAGCGATCTGGCGTGCAGACCCCGGCCCCGGCTTCGATCTGGAACACTTTCCCCAGCTTGCCCGCCTGCTTGACCAACAGACGACCATCACCGGTTTGCCTCACGACGATCTGCAATCGTTGGCCGACACCGGGCAGAGCAAAAGTATGTTAGGGCTGCCACTGGTCATCAAAGGCGGCACGGCGGGGCTGGTCATGCTGTTCGACACGTTGCACAACCGCCGGTTCACACGGCGTGAAGTCGAGCTGGCCCAGGCGCTCGTCTTGCAGGCGGCGAATGCGCTTGGAAATGCCCGCCTGTATCGTGACCTGGAACTGAGCCTTGAGGAACTACATCGCACGCAGAGCAAGTTGATCCAGACGGCCCGCCTGTCGGCCATGGGCGAGTTAGCCGCCGCCGTTGCGCACCAGATCAACAACCCGCTCACGACGATTCTGGGCGACACTGAGATGATCTTGGACGACCTGTCGTCTGACAATCCCCACGTCGAAGGATTGGAAGCGATCTTACGGGCGGGCAAACGCGCCCATGAAGTCGTGCGGCGGCTGCTGACAATGGCCCGCCAACAATCGTCCGACGATCAACTGGAGCTTATCAACGTCAACGAGTCGATCCGCAACACGCTGACGTTGGTGCGCGGGCATATCCAACAGGGTCGCGTAGCGCTTTCGGTGGACCTGGATGATGAAATGCCACTGGTGGCGGGTGTTCAAGGCCAATTGGAGGACGTGTGGCTGAACCTGCTGCTCAACGCGCGGGATGCTGTCGTGAACCGTAACCAGCCAGAGATCGGGATAACCAGCCGCTACGATGCAGCCCACGATCAGGTCGAGATCACGGTGTGGGACAATGGTGTGGGCATCGACAGCGCGCTCCAAGACCAGATCTTTGAACCCTTCTTCACCACGAAACCTGCCGGAGAGGGGACCGGCCTGGGGCTGCACATCTGCCAGCAGATCATTGAGAAATTCAGCGGTAGCATCAGTCTCCAGAGTATCTATAATGAAGGTACACGCTTTCTGATTCATCTACCCACCTATTACGAACGAGAAAACCTATGACGACCCCATACATTTTGGCTGTTGACGATGATCCTGACGTATTAGGCACCCTAGCACGGGCGCTGACCCGCGATGGATTCGAAGTCGGGCGCGCAACGTCCGGATTGGAAGCGCTCAAATTGCTGGCCGAACGGCGGCCCGATCTGATCATTCTCGACATCATTATGCCGGGTTTGGATGGGCTATCGCTGTGCCGCAAAATTCGCGCCGACAACCAGTACAACGATCTGGCGATTCTGTTCTTGACAGCACGCGGGCACACCGATGATGTCGTAGCGGGCCTGGACGCAGGCGGCGACGACTACGTCGTGAAGCCTTTCGAGCTGGCAGAACTGACGGCTCGTGTGCGGGCGCTGGTCCGGCGAGGACAGCGTAATGCGATCCTCGAAAGCCCCCTGCTGACCATCGGCAGCATACAATTGGACTCCAACACTCACCAGGTGACGGTCAATGACGATGACCCGATCCAACTCACGGCGACAGAACACCGCCTGCTGCGCTATCTGATGGAACACGCCAACCAGGCGCTGTCACCTCACCACCTGCTTGAAGCCGTGTGGGACTACCCGCCGAATACCGGCGATCCTGACTTAGTGCGTGCTCATGTGCGCAACCTGCGTGCCAAGCTGGAGTCGGCTGACAGCCCCTCCACGCCGTTCATCCGCACGATTCACGGAGTCGGGTATATGATTTCGGGGTAGGCGCGGCGATATAAGCCGAAATTTTTCACATAACTTTCATGGCTTTGGCACCCAAAGAGGCGGTTTCTCGCTTATACTAAGTTCAGATCAAATCGCCTGCTAGTGCGAGAGCCTGAGAATAGATGCTTACACAAGCCCACGATAAAAGCGTGATTCTGACCGTTGATAATGATTCAGACGTCCGTGCCGCCATTGGCCGCGCCCTGGAGCGCGAAGGCGTTTATGTCATCATCGAAGCCGAAGACGGTAAAACAGCCCTGCGCCTAGCTCGTGAATACCGGCCAGATATGATCATTCTTGACATAACGCTGGCGGATATGAACGGGTTTGAGTTGTGCTCGCACCTCCGCGCCATGCCTTTTGTCAACCACACGCCTATCCTGTTCCTCAGCGTGCACCAGAGCGCCCAGTACGCCGCCCAGGCGCTTGATTCAGGCGGCGACGATTACATGCGCAAGCCATTCGCCACCCGCGAGCTTAACGCCCGCGTGCGCGCCCTGCTGCGCCGCACGGCCAGCCGTCAATCCAACTCGCAGCCGGTTTTACGGCTGGATTCCTGCAACCAGAGCGTCCAGGTCAACAACCGGCGCATCACCCTGACACCGACCGAATACAGCCTGCTCGAATACCTGTGTCGCTACCAGTCCGACCATCACACGGCGCACAGTCTGCTCGAAAAACTGTGGCACTATCCGGCGGGCGGCGGCGATACGGCGCTCGTCCGCAACCATGTTCGAAACCTGCGTCGAAAAATCGAAAGTGATCCGGATCATCCTACCATCATCGTTTCACTTCATGGGCGGGGGTATACAGTCTGCGCCCGCGTGATATGGAACATAAACCGGGTCGTCAACTCGGCTTGAAGGGCGACACGCCGCGACACAGGTGTGTCGCAACAAAGACCTGCTTAGCCTTCACGGTGTGGTACCGGCGGTTTTGGGCGATAGCCGCAGTTATCTTCAAAAAATTGCTGACAAATCCTTATAAACTCCTCACAATTCAACCTATCCCCTGATGGTATTATTTCAAATAGGGGGAGCACTCACACTCTTTCTTGCGAAATCATGTCCTCCTGACTGACATTGAAAGCTTTCTGCCGGGTTGTATTTGAGGTGAAACCATGCGGGCTACATTCCGTCGACTCTTAGCGATCCTTGACGGCACACCAACCGGCGCGCGCGGACAAAGCCTGGTTGAACTGACGCTGACACTGCCTATCTTGCTGGTGATGCTGCTGGGGCTGGCAGAAATCGGATGGTACGCCAACAATTACCTGACCCTGCTGGATGTTGTGCGCGAGGCCGGGCGTGTCGGTGCGAGCAGCGTCAGGGACCCGATGGATTGGCCTATCGGGGATGAGCTAAAGTATTACCGGATGGATTGTGAAGACGACCCAGATTTTCTAGAAAAGCAAGCGACTGACAACAATACGGAGTGGCTTGGTCCCTCTGATTTGGTGAATTGGGGATTCATTGCCACGACCGCGTCCGACCGACCTTTTGGGTACTATGACTATGTAGCCTGCACCGTCATTGGAAATATGGCCCCGCTGAAATTTGACGACAAGAAGGATGACATCGCCATATCGGTGTTTTCATTCTTTGTGTTGAACCAGGGCACGGCGGCGGCTACCGTCCGCGTTTATGGGCGGTATCCAGCTAGAGCCAATGAATGCGAGATCAACGATCCTTACGATCCCTTTGACTGGAACCGGGATGGCGCGGGGAATGGGTACGGCGAAGCGGGAGAACCCTATTATGACCCCGGATCGGACAACATCCGGGGATATGTCTTTCGCGGGAACCACCGTATGAATTTCCCCGGCGCATCACAACAATGCCTGGGGTCATCGTTTTCGGTCATGGATGTCGAAAAACTGCTGGACTTCACCGGCGATCCCGACCGCACACGGAAAATCGAACAAACGACGAATTACGGGTTGGTTCTGGCGGAAATTTTCTGGTCCCACCGCCAGTTGTTCGGCCTGCCCTGGTTCAATATTGGCCCATTGGAAGATGGACAAACGATTCATGTCTGGGCGTTTTTCCCAGTTTCTGCCGCCGAGCCTGACATAGACTTCTAGTGACTTTCGGTGTAAAGCCTATGATGAGACGCATCCTGATTGACAACGCACTATCACGACGTTTCAGACGCAGCCAACGCGGCCAGTCGATCGTGCTGCTGGCGTTTGCCTTTATCGCCCTCGTCGCATTTGTTGGGCTGGTGACCGACGTAGCGCTGTTATTTGTCCGTTACGCGTCACTGCGCCGCGCGGTGGACGCCGCAGCCATTGCGGCTGCCGGCCAAATTCGAGAAGGCACGGATTACGGCGAGGTCGCCATCGCCGCCGAACAATACATCGCGCTGCACAACCTGGACACCGACACTGTTTTGGTCGAAACGTGCGAAACCGATATCTACCAGTGGCGCGCCGGCACCGGCCCCTGGGAAGGCCAACCTCATCCCGAATCCAACCCGTCCTACGCCAGCGTTCCGGCTAGCATGGAAGAGACAGAATTGTGTGACTGGGACGATCCGCGCAAACTGGTGCGCGTCAGCGCCCAGATTCAATCACCCACAACCTTCCTGTCACTGCTCGGCATCGATGACATCACGCTCGAAGCCACTTCCGTTTCTGAAACGGCGGTGCTCGACGTCGCGCTGGTGATCGATACGTCCGAGTCGATGTCAAAAGACACGGACTTAAGCGATTACATGGCTATTGGGATTCAGACGCCGGTGACAGGCTACCCGGCAGATGGCATTGGACTGCATATCCGAGGTGATTGTTACACGACAGCCGATGACGTGGTCAACGGTATCCCGTCCCTGGGCCGTGAACGGTGGGGCGGCTGCTGCAACGATCCCGGCACCGGCCTGGTTGGCAATGACACGCTGCAATCCAACCACATCATCCTGCCCAACGGGCAAATCTGGCACGACACCAACGGCAACGGCCTGTATGACGGCCCCAGCGAAAACGGCGTCCTCAACAGCGCCGAGCAGGTCGATGGAGATCTAAAGCCGATTTATAATACCTTGATCTGCATGCCATTCAAGGATGTGAAGGACGCGGCGCGGCTGTTCATCAAACAGCTTGACTTCGTCCGGGGTGACCGCGCCGTACTGGTCACGTTTGACCGGGAAGGCATCGCCTACGATCCGGACGGGGATACCAAACCACTGCGCCCCATGATCCGCAGCGAAGCCACCGCCATTCAAACGCTTGACATGCGCATGGGCGTGTGGCCCAACCCGACCCGCATCGCTGACCGCTGCGGGACGCTGCTCGATTCGATTACAGCCTGGAACGATTGGTTGGGCGCGGGCAGCCCGCCCCCCGCGCCGGAGATGCGCCCGCTGGCCTACGAGACATTGGCACCGTGTGGCAACACCAACCTGGGTGGGGGCATTCTGGCGGCCAATAATGCGCTGACCGATCCGCTGGACGTCCGCCGTGAAGCAGTGTGGGTTATGATCGTGCTGAGCGATGGCGCAGCCAACGTGACCAACTCAACATCGGACGCCGCGTCGCCAACCGACTACGGGTTTTCGGGATACTGCCCCTGGTGGACATTCTGCATCACAGACGATACAAACCCGTATCACTGGCCGGAGTGTGTCATCAATAACCCGGCCCAGCTCAATGAACCGGTACGCCCATTCTGCAACGACAACGATCCTGATACGCGTCACTTCTGCATCGACTGGAACACCGGCGAGCCAGAATCCGGCAACGTGGAATGCACCAGCTCCGGTCACTACGACGCGGACGATTACGCACGCGACATGGCCGATTTTGCAGGTCTGATCGAGGTCATGCCGGATGGCAAACAAGGCAACTTCATCGCCATGTTTTCGATTGGCTTCGGCGACGAAGTCGTCGACGAGGCGACCGCTGCGCCGCTGCTGCGTTATATCGCGGACGCCGGCGACAACGGGTTCATCGACAACAACTTGCAGCAAGACCTGCGCGAGGATCGTAATCCAATTCCGACGTATCCCCCTGGGGGGCCGTACCCACCGGATTACGGCGAGCCTGATGTGTGTGAAGGCGCTGCATTTGCCGACCCAACAGTAGACTGCGGGCAGTATTATTACGCTGCCGGTGGGGCGACGCTGAAAAGTGTGTTTGAGGAAATTGCCAGCCGGTTGTTCACCCGAATTTCGCGCTAGACCGAATAACATGTTCGCTCTGTATATTATCTGCGACGAGGGATCTCTATGAGCCCAACACACGAACAAAACCTGCCCCTACCGCCGACCAGACGGGGGCAAACCATGGTTGAATTCGCGCTGACGCTGCCTATCTTGCTGCTCTTGATGTTTGGCGTGATCGAGTTTGCCCGTATCTTCCAGGCATGGATCACGCTTGAGAATGCAGCGCGTACTGCGGCCCGGTATGCTGTCACCGGGCAGTGGGACGAGCAAAGCGTCGCGAATGCCCTGGGTATTTCGGTCCCTGCTGGCAGCGAGGAACAGCGCAAAGCCGCCGTGCTCGATTATCTTGTGCCCTGCACAGAAGGCGCTGATGAGGCTTTCACGAATCATTGGGGCTTTGACTGCGAGCCGGGTGACGACGACGATCAAGGTTTGCGGGTGGATATGGCCCGCCTGCCAGGGATTGTCGATCGGGCACGCATCGGGGCCGCCGGTCTGGGTCTGAAAAAGGGCGACCGCATCGTCGGCCTGGATGATCCCGTGTCGGGCAACGAGATATCCTCGGAAACGGTGACCGATAGCGAACCGGGCTGGTTCCATGTCTGGATTTGCAGTACGCGGCCCGGCTTTGTCAACAACAAAATCGCGCGTTACCTGCCCAGCCAGGACCGCAGCGAACGAATCTGCGCAGTCAATCCAGACGGCGGCGATCTACCGTCGGGCGAAAACCAATACGACGCCGGTGGCCCCGGTGATGCGGTTGAGATTATCGTGTTCTTCAACCACCCCTTGATCACGCCCCTGGGCCTGGTCGATTATGTCCAGCTCCAGGCGCGGCGCGTGATGATCAACGAATCGTTCCGCTCAACCCGCGTGGTGAACATCCCGCCGCAGCTCGCGCTGCCATCGGATACGCCGAAACCTACGCCGCTGCCAAGCCAGACACCCACGCCATCGGCCTCACCAACGGAAACGTTGATCCCAACCAAGACGGAAACCCCGACCACTACGGCCACGGTCACGGCGACGCCGCTGCCCGATTGTTCATTGGTGTCAGTGTCGAACGTTCGTTTGATCGACAACTATCTCCAGATCGTCATCGACAATCAAAACACGGGCGCGCCGCTGTTCATCAGCCGGATGGAGGTGCAGTGGCTCCGTCACCCGGTCTTCCCCAGCATGTACGCCGATAGAATGCGTATCGTGGGCCGCACCCAATTCTGGCGCGGGCCGGATTACACCCCGCCCACCATCGCCGACACCAGTGATCCTGGCTGGGACGATGATCTGCCAGATTTCATGCTGCGGCGCGTCGAACCGAACGTTTACACGCCGGTGCGCATCGAGTTTCTAAATGGCCCGCGCGTGCTTGAAAGTTACTACACAGTCGATGATTTCGGCGGAACCAGGCTGTACCTCAGCCGTACGTGGGGCGGCCTGAACTACGATCCGTCCGACGACTGCATCCTTGAGCTAGACACGGCAGAAACACCGACACCGACTGATACACCGACGCCCATCACTCTCACGCCAACCTACACGCCGACGCCGATTTGCTGGCAGTACGAGACATCGTTTGTCGGGTTTGAGACGAATGGGGTGGTTCACTACACGATCCGGAATGGCGACGTCGTGCCCGCCTATCTTACGTCCTTCACCATCAACTGGAACACATACGGTCGGGTCCTGCCGCCCATCACGTTAGACCTGGTGTCTGTAGGCGGAACCAATGCGTTTGACCCGGCAGCCGTGGTAATGTGGGACAGCCCCGTCGACCAGTACACGCCCCCGGTGACCGGCACATCCGGTGGACCGGGTTGGCTGGTCGATCCTGTCATCGCTCCTGGGGAAATACTGGATATCTGGTTCGACTTCGATGGCGCGTCAGGCCGCCTGGACACGGAACTTGGCTACAACGACTGGGACTTCAACGACACGACGTTTGTTGTGAACTTCTTCTGCTACGAAGAAGCGCCCGACGTCCCGACGCCGGTGGATACGGCGACGGCCACGACAACGCTGACGCCGAGCTTCACCTTTACGCCAAGCGTCACGTTCACGCCGAGCCGCACATTCACGCCCACCTACACGTTCACCAAGGGACCGGTCACGGCCACCTACACGCCATCCTATACGTGGACACCGTCCTTCACGCCGAACCTTCCGACCATGACTCATACACCCACGTTCACGCTGCCGCCCATCGAAGGCCGGTAGGTCACACCGCTGCTCAATACAAAACGGGTCCCTGCCCGGTGACTAAGGCAGGGACCCGTTTTTTGATCACGACTGCGGTTTGTTCAGTCCTGCGTGCGCAGAGCAGCCAGACGCCGCTCGGCCAGTTCTACCTTTTCGCCAACCGCCTCGACCGTTTCACGCATTGACATTTCCAGGTACGGGAATGCCAGCCACACGTTCATCAGGCCAAACAACATCCCGGTCAACAAACGATAGCCGGGCAGAGTCTCACGCACCGGCCAGAAGTCAAACGGGGCATAACCGAACATCTGGCTGAACCCGTCTATCCCAATCGGTGCCAACCCCAACAGCAGGTATAACCAGATCGGAGCCGGGCGCAACCAGTGGCGCATCCCGATAAACAACAACCCGACGAGAAACATCGTGCCATAAATGGCAACATCACGCTCACACAGCGCAGTTTTATAACCCATCTGCGCGTTGCCATGAAACGATCGCGCCGCCATTTGGAGATCGGCTGACCACGTGGTCAGGTCCATGCCGTCGAAATACGGGTCCTGTGCGGCATACGACTCAAACGACTTCAAGCTGGAACCTGCCACTGCACGCGGATAAGCTATCTGGTCGCCAAAAAAGAACCACGAACGGAATGCGAACTGGTGACACATTGGGCTGTAAATCTTGTAGATCACATTCGCCACGCCATCGTAACCGGCTTCCATCATCACGGGGGCCATCAATGACAGCCCGGTGTACAGGAAAAGAAACGTCAGGATGGCAGCCAGCCAGTGACGCGAAAGGCGCAGCACCCAACGGTTCACCCGGATGATGCCGCGCAGTTCCTTTTCAGTATGTACCTGTGCGTTATCCATTACGTCTGTCCTTCTGCCATGTCACAGGGTTTTGGGTGAGCTTAACCAGCAAGCATATCCTCCAATGCATCCAGCAGTTCGGGGCCAGACACAATTCGCGGGAAGTATCCGACAATCACGCCGTTCCGATCCAGCAGGAAACTCGTCGGGTACCCCGGTATCGCGCTACCGTACAGGTCGAAATTGATCGCGCCACTTTCGTCCAGCGCGACCGGGTAAGTTACCCCCAGATCGCCTATGAATTGCGCGACATCACTTTTTCGCTCCATGTTATTGACGGCTAACACAACAAATCCGTCCGCACTGCGGGCGTCGTAGACCGTCTGAAAATCGGGCATTTCCTTGCGGCACGGACCGCACCATGTCGCCCAGAAATTGACCAGCACCGGATGTCCCCGAAAGTCTGACAGGGACACGGTCCGACCGTCAAGCAGTTCCGCCGTAAAATCGGGGGCGCGCTGTCCAACAGCCAACCCGACCGGCACATCAACCGCGCTGGCCGCTGCGTCATCCGGTCCTGGAGCCAACTCCGGCGCGTTCAGGCCGGTTTCGACAGACGTGTTGGTTTCGCCCAACTCTGGCGCGCCGACGCCAACCACCGCATCACCCGCACCGGGCACCTCGACCACTGAAACCGGCGTCGTTACGAAATCAACTCGCGCGTAGGTGACGTAAAAATCCTCTTTTAAACCATTGCTGATGCAGCCCGGCACCCGGCCCCATTGAACCTCACCCTCTACTGCGCCAACCACGCAGTTTTCCAGGTTCAATGAGATGTCACCAAGCGAGCCTTGATCCGTGCCGATCCGTGTGAACCGCTCCAACTCGCCGCTGAAAACTAACACGCCGATCAGCACCAAAAACACACCACTCACCGTTTCGATCATACGCATGTTCCGCTGCAAGCGACGGAACACACCTTGCGCCTGGTCCAGCGCCAGCGCCGTCAACAAAAACGGAATCCCCAGCCCCAACGAGTACGCGGTGAGCAGCGTCCCTGCTTCTGAAATCGATCCGCCGGATGACGCCAGGGTCAACACCGCGCCGTAAATCGGGCCGATGCACGGCGTCCAGCCTGCCGAGAACACCACGCCCATGAACAACGAGCCAAGATACCCGTACCGGCTGTTAGGTTGGCTCTGGCGGCGCGTATCCACATACAGCGCGGTTTGCACGCGCGTGAGGATGAGGGACCAAAACTCGCCGGACGTGTCAGCCTTCAACGCCTCTCGGAACGCCTGTGACAGTACCAGGACCCCGACCAGCGTCAAAAACCACGATTCGACAAACAGCCAATAGACCGCACCGATCAGCGCCAGGCCAACCAGCGTAGAAATCAGGTTCCCGTATGGATTCTGATCCAGCTTGACCGCCTGCTTTTGCAGCCAGGTCAACATCCGGTTCAGGACACCCATAATGTGCAGCCCAAAGAGAATCACGGCGGTTCCGCCGATGCGCGCGATTCCGTCGCGCACCTCGCCTTCCGTGACCCCCAACGACGTCAGCGAAGACACGGCGGCTGTCGTCAGCAGGCCGAACAGCACAAAAAACAGCGTGAATCCCAACACAAAAAACACGCCATGCGTGAACGTCCCAAACCGCTGGCGGAACGTCTTTGGCTGTGCCTGACCCTGAATTTGCAGCGTCACCTGGTGCGTCATTCGCCCGCTCATGTAGCCGATGTAGGCCGGCACCAGCGGCAGCACACACGGCGAAATAAAAGAGATCAAACCGGCGACAAAAGCCAGCCCAATGGTTACGTCACTACTCATTCCGGTCTCTCCAACTTACAATACTCTCTTAGAATATCCACCCTACCCTGTCAGATGCCAAAACAACCTGTGAGGTTTTGCCGGGCTGCCAGCAACGCGGCTAGAAGGGGACACGTCGCAGCAAGAAGCCGCGAATAACAATCCCCAACCCGACGGTGACCAACACCACACCCAATAACGTCTCTTCAACCTGGGCGATCTCTTGTGCGCTTAGCAGCAGGCTCAACCCGACTCCGGCGAATCCAGCGCCGCCCAAAAACGAGGCGACCTGCCGCCGCACCAGGGCGACCAACATCCACAGCCCGGCGACGATCACCAGCGCCAGCGGCCACCATTCTTCAACGCTAGCCCGCAGACGATCCTGTACCAGCAGCGTGCCGAAAATCCCAAATGCCACCAGGGATAACGCGGCCAACAGCACGCTCAGCCGGACGCCAAACGCTTGCCCCACACGTGGACGCGGCAGCCGGAGTCGCGGTAGTCTTGAGCGGCGGCGGCGCGAGTACTCCGCGTCAGGTTCGCCGGCCTGGGCTGGCTCGGCGCCGGCCTCAGCCCTGGCTTCGGTGTCATATTCGTCATAACTGGCAGCCGATACAGGTACAAACGGCTCAATCGGCGCTTCGTAGTCGATCGTAGCAGCAGCAACTTCGTCACCGGATTCGTCGTTCCATTCCGGCTCTTGATCATCCGCGCGCTCGGCAGCGCGGCGGCGAAAGGGTCGCAAGCGGGGCATCAGATTACGTCTCCCTGTTAGCTCAGGCTTCGGCATATAAACGGAACCAGGGTGAACCACACCGGCTCACCCTGGAAACTGTACATCAAAAACGCCCAACTTGAAAACTAAACGATGCTGCCCTCAACACACTGGGCTCCATTTGGCCCGATGATGGCGCTGTAACGCACACCATGCGGCATATCAATCCGGTCGCCTGAACGCAGCATCACGCGTTGTTTCGTTTCGGGAAACATAACTTCCAGGGAACCTTGCACACAATATAACGTTTTGTCGTACCCGTGACTGCGGGGGGGATAGCGGAAGTTTGGCGCATTAACCCACACATAGGGCCGGAGTCCTTCATCTCTCATGCGGCGGGTGATGTTATCCAGTGTAGGATGTTGTCCTCCACGCCACCGAACGACTCGGACCTGCTGCGTCCCTGCTGCCATAAAACACTCCACTTTCCACTCATGCCTGATTTACGATTCGCGTTCAACAAGTGGATGGAATAATACTACAGATAAAAATCCTTTTACAAGTGTGACACCTGATTGAGAGGCTTTCTTAATGATCCTCTAATCTTTGTCAGGCGCATCAGGCGTATGCGACGGTCCCAAACGCTCGGCTTCGAGTCGTTCCAGTGTCTCAGAATCCGCGATCAGGCGCAGCAGCAGATTCTTTTCCGCCTCAGATGACGTGATCTCGCCGTTCAGCCATGCACGCCGCAGCCGGTCGAGCAGCGCCCCGTAAACTGGCCCCGGTTTCAGACCGGTGATCTCGCGCAGGTCGGTACCGGACAGCACCGGTTTGACGAAACGCCACTCCTTCGCAAACGTTTCAATCTGCTGGCGCGCCACCCCATTCGGAGCCGCCGCCCAGGCAGCCAACCATCCGACTTCGTCCAGGGGTTCGAGCAGGCGAACGACCTCGCTCGGTTGCTGCTGCTTACCCAGCAGCGGCAGGTACGCGATCGCAGTGCGTGCGGCATGCAGGTGGTCGATATAGGCACGCGAAAACTGCAACCGACGCCCCAACTGCTCCAGCTCTGGTTCCGGCAGGCGGCTGATGAACAACCCAAACGTGGTCAACATCCAGTTATCGAATGTCGCCAAAGAGGGCCAGGGTAAGTCCTCGCGCGCATCACGCACCGCATGAAACGCCGATCGCACCCAGTCGTCAACCCGTAGATCGGGGTGAATCGCAGCCAGGATGCCCAATTCATCCAGCCGGGTCAGGGCGCGCAGCGGCTGCTGCTCGGCCAGGATGAGCGCCAGTTCATGCCGGATTCGGTCGCCGCTCACGCGGTCCAGCAGCGCGATCGCGCTGCGGATCAACTCCTCGGTGCGCGACTCGATGAGAAAACCGAGCCGCTGTTCAAGGCGCACGGCACGCAGCATCCGCGTTGGATCGTCCACAAAGCTCAGGCTGTGCAGCACGCGGATGACGCCCTCGCGCAAATCCTGCTCGCCGCCGTAAAAATCAAGCAGCTCGCCAAACGGCTCCGGGGAGAGACGGATCGCCAGCGTGTTGATCGTGAAGTCGCGGCGGTGCAGGTCCAGCTTGATCGAGCCACGTTCCACAGTGGGCAGCGCCGTCGGCTGTTCGTAAAACTCCGAGCGAGCCGACACAAAGTCAATCGACGCAGGCCAACCAGCCGCATTCAACTCGATGCCCAGGCTGCGTGCTACAGCATCGTCCGGCATCCATTTTGCCGTCCCGAACTGGGCGTGGCTGTGCATATCACCGCCATACGTGGCTTGCACGGCGCGCACCAACTCAATCGCGTCACCTTCCACCACCAGATCGACATCGTAATTCGGCAGATCCAGCAGCAGATCGCGCACGAAACCGCCAACCACGTACAACCCGACCTGTCGCTGCTGGGCCTGGTAAGCAATGGCCCGCGCCAACTGCCACATCCCCGGCGAGATCGCCGCCTGCATCCGCCGCACGATTTCGTCATGGCGGGAATCGTCGGCCCGCCGCCCCCAGCGATTGATCAGATCGGTGCGTGTCACAATACCGAGCAGCTTCCCCTGCTCATCCACAACCGGAATCTGACCCCAGCCAGAGCGCATCATACGCTGCTGCAATACCTCAATCGAATCGGTGGGTTTGACCGTAACATCGCCCGCTTCCATGATCTCCCTGACCGGCTGGTGACCCATGCCGTGCCGCATCGCACGATCCACGTCGCGGCGGGTCAATAACCCGACCACCTTGCCGCCTTCGACGACTGGAAATCCTTCATGGCCCGTGCGCTGCATGCGGTCCACGATCGATTTTACGCGTTCGGATGCCCGCACCGTCTGCACGCCAACCGACATCAACGACTCAACCTGAATCGACGCGGAGACGATCTGCGGCAGCACATCCAAAATCTCGCGGCGCACGTCGGCCAGTCTTCGCTGGCGGATCAACGCCGCTGCGGCGCGTTCGTGCCCGCCGCCGCCAAAACGCGTGGCGATGCTCGAAACGTCGATCGCGTCAGTCGTGCCGCGCGCCACCAACTGGATATCGCCGTTGAACTGCACCAATACAAACACCGCGCCCGGTTCGTACAGCTCGCGCAGTTTGTGCGCGAGTGTCGCGACCTCGTCTACCGGGTGTTCGGTACGCGAACAGGCCAGCACCACGACATGCCCGTTGACGACGTGCGTTTCGGCGTTTTCGACGAGTCGCTCATATAACTCGCGTTGGTCCGGCATCAGGCGGTGCTGGAGAAAATCGCGCACGACATCCAGGTCCGCGCCGCGTTCCAGCAGCCACGCCGCGCAGCGCACGTCACGCGCCGTCGTCGTGCCGTATGCCAGCGAGCCGGTGTCCTCATAAATGCCCAGCATCAACAGGGTCGCTTCGAGCGGCTCAATCGAGATGAGCTGCGCATGAATCTGCTCGACCATCAGCGTCGTCGCGGCACCGACCGGTTCGCCGGAAAAGGTCTGATTCTCGGCCAGGTCGCGCGTCAACGGGTGGTGATCGATAAAATGAATGGGCGTCGAGGGGCGCATTCCACGCGCGGTTGAAAAACTCTGCGTATCAACCACCGTGACGTGTTCAACCAGCCCGCCGCGCTTCAATTCGTCGCGCTGGATGAACGGAAACGCACCGGCATACAAATTGAGAAAATGCTCGACATTCCGATTCAAGCGCTGCGGCAGCACCGGCACGGCGGACGGATCAAGCTTGTGAGCCGCCAGCAGCGACGCCACCGCATCAAAATCAGCATTATCGTGCGTGAGGATGAGCTTCACGGTTGATTTCGTCAATTCGCATTAAGGTGCGCAGAATAGAATCGCGGCAGACTAACCCAGGGCATCCCACACGGCCAGCTTGGCTTGTACCCGGTGAATCACCTCGTCAGTGAATTCATCAGTGGTTGTCTGACCACCTAAATCTGCGGTACGGGTGCCCTCGTAAACCGCTTCCAGGGTTGACTCGCGGATGGCACGGCAGACACGAGACGCCTGATCGTCGGGAATGTAACTGAGAACCGTCGCGGCTGCCATGATCATCGCCATCGGATTCGCCAGATTCTTGCCTTGAAGCGAGGGAGCCGTACCATGTGGCGCTTCGGCAATGACCGCATTCGGCTTCAACTCATCATCAAACGCCAGGATTACGGATTCCGATCCGGCGATGGTACCAAACATTTTCAGCACCAGGTCAGACATACTGTCGCCATCACGGTTCAAAGTCGGGATCACCAGCGGCTCGCCGGTTGTTTCCAGCAGCAGCGCATAGGTTGCGTCAATCAACTGCGGATCGTAGCGTACTGACGGAAACCGTGCGGACGCAGCGTCAAGCTCCTCTTTGAACATGCCTTCGTAAATCGGACTGACGGTATATTTCGGGCCGCCGAACACCTTAGCACCGGCCCGCTTGGCGTAGTGGAACGCGTATTCCGCCACCGCGCGGCAGGTACGGCGCGTGATCTTCTCGGTGCGGCAGGCGACTTCATCCAACCCTTCGCCCTCGCGCCATTCAGACGCGCCGTATGCGTCACCTACCGCCATGCGTACGACCGCAATCGGCGCGTGCACACCGGCAATCGGACGCACCGGGGGAATACGCCGCCCGACACGCAAGATCACTTGCGCGTCGATGGCCTCACGCAGAATGGCGTTGGGGCTGCCCACGTCATCCGGGTCACCGGGGGTTATGGTCGCGGCTTTGATCCCTAAACCATGTGTTTTGACGGCTTCAGCCGCGTCGTAAACAACCTGATTCTTGGTTGCTCGGCGGTTTCCCAGCGACAGATCGAAGGTCTGAAAATGGATATTTGAGGGTATGATCGAAGGCGACAAAACACGCAGCGCTTCCTCTAGTAGCTCCTGCCCCGTCTGATCGCCCTGCATGACAACTATCGTGCGGCTTTCTTCCACGTTACCAAACATCCTTCCCCTGGTCTATGACTTATGATCACATCTAATCGTACGGCGCTGGCTCAAGCTTTCGAGTCAGGTTTTTCAGCATTCCGTTCCACCTGGGAAGCTTCCTGAGTCTGGACAGCATCCGGATGCGGTGATGGTTTTTCTTTTTCGTCCGGCGACTGCTGGCCGACCGGCGATGGTACCCCGGCCTCCGCCTTTGATTCCTTCGCTGCCGGTGGATCGCCCTTCTTTTTTACCATCATGGCAGCCGCCCGCATCTTCGTCGCCTCGTGGATCGCCGTCACCAGCGCATCCACGTCAATCGGTTTCTGGATCAACAGATCGGCGCCTGCTTCGATACGACGTTCCTCAATATCCAACGCTTCATAGGCTGTTACAAAAATGATGGGCAGATTGCTGGTGGCCAGATTGTCACGCATCATCTTGCACAGTGTGAACCCGTCCAACTTGGGCATCATAATATCCAGCAGTACAACATCCGGCTTTTCCATTTCCGCCAGACCAATAGCGTCCACCGAGTTCAACGTGGTAATCGGTTGAAATCCGCTGATTTCCAGAATTGTGCGCAGCAGACTCAAAGTATCCAATTCATCGTCGACAATCAAAATGCGTGTACTCATCAATCCTAGCCTTTTGATACAACAAAATGCCGGGTTCGCCCCGGTCTGCTGGAGATGCAGCCACCTCTATGACTGGTTCAACCCATTATATACCGGATATGGGCCGGGCACGCCATTCTCTGACGAACATCATTCGGTGTCGGCTGTCGCGGCAGCTTTGGGCAGCGTCAGGTGGAAGCAGCTGCCTTGCCCTGGTTCGCTTTCCACCCACAGGCGGCCATTATGCCCCTCAACCACTTGGCGGACAATGGTCAATCCCAGGCCGGTGCCGCCATACCGCCGCGTGGTGCCGCTGTCCACCTGGTAAAAACGCCGGAAGATTTTTTCGTGTTCCCCGGCGGGAATGCCGATTCCGTGATCGCGGACGCTGGCATGCAGCATCAGCCCGCCGGGATCGTCAATCGTCAATTCGATCTGAGTGGAGGGTGGGCTGAACTTGATCGCGTTTTCGAGCAGTTCTTCGAAAACTTCCCCAACCCGCACCGGATCGGCATACGCCAGCGGCAGGTTCGCGGGCACGCGCGGCACAATCGTGACGTTGCGCGCCTGCGCAGCGCCGGCCAGCGAGCGCACGGCCAACGCGACCACGCGTTCCAGGTGGATGGGTCTGGGCATCAGGTTACGCGCCTCTGACTCCTGGACAGAGACGATATCGTTCACGAGATCGGCCAAGTGCTGCGCTTTGCGCGCGACCAACTCGAGCGTTTCAACCTGTTCTGCGGTTAACGACCCAAAGGCCCGATCGACCATCAGCCGCAGGTACCCCAGGATGTGTGTCAATGGCGTGCGCAGTTCGTGCGACAGATTTTGCAGCAACTCGTCCTTAATTTGATCGGCTTCCTGCAACTCTCGATAGGCCGCCTCAAGGGCAGTGGCGCGCTGTTCCTGAGCCGTATAAAGCTGCGCGTTTTCCATCGCGTTGCCTACCACGTTGGCGATACCCCGGCACAGCGACAGCTCCGCCGCGTCAAAAATGCGCCCCTCGCGCCGCGAATCGATCAGTTTCACGACGCCGCTCGATTCGCCCCGAATGACCAACGGCGCGACGAGGCACGTCGTCCCCCCGATCCGGCGCAGATACGCCTGCTCGTTGGGATCATCCTGCAATTCGGCAATCTGGAGCGTCTGCGCCTCGCCCGCTTCAAGCACCTGGGTGAGACGCGGAAACTGCCCTACCTCCCACACCTGGCCCGATTTGTCTAGCCAGAGCGCGTACCCGATCTCGCGCAGCACGCGCACGGTATTTCGTCCCCGGTCCCAGTGAAACACGCTGCACCAGCGCATCCCGCTGGCTTGCAGCACGCGCTGGCATAAATCGGTCAGGTTGGGGCGCGAAAGCCAGTCACTGGCGTCGTAGGCTCGAATATCGTCGCGCCACCGGTTCACGATATCTGAAACTGCCTCCGAACGCCCACCGGGCAGGCCATCAGGTGACGTCTCGCCGTAAAGCGCTATCACTCCTACTACGCCCTGCGGCATCTTGATCGGGAACGCGGCAGCCAGGCGCAACCCGGAAGCATTCAGCTCAACCGGTGGCAGTGCGTCGTCCGGGGCATTCTTGCTCACGATCTGCATGGCCCCGGTTTCAAAAATCTGGCGTGTCACAGGCATTTCCTTCAGCCGCCGCACCGGGCCAGCATTCGACGGCCAGTACGCATTGACAACCTCAGCCAACGTCGTCAGCCGGTTCGACTGGCGGTGCCAGTCGGTGATCACAACTCGCTCGACTTGCAGTGCAAGGCTGAGCCGCCGGGCAATACGCTCCAAAATATCGCCAAAATCCAGAGTCGAAGTCACGGCAGCGCTGGCATCCAACAACGTACTGAGTTCCGTCACGCGGCGACGCGTCTGGTCAAACAAGCGAGCGTTTTCGATGGTAATTGCAGCCGATCCCGCCAGGCTTCCGAGAATCTCCAGGTCGAGGTCGTCAAAAAACCCGTCCGTTTTGTTGACCACTTCGAGCACGCCGATCACCTCGTCAAACGCGATCAACGGCACCACCAATAACGAACTGATTTCTCCGCCATATGAATCGCCATATTCGGCGGCTACAGAGTCATTGCTGTTCACGTCGTCCACAAGCTGCGGGCGGGCTGCGCTCGCCACCCATCCCGCCACGCCTTCTCCGGGTGCAATCCGCCGCAGGCCAAGCTGATCCGTGTGCGGACCCAGCGCGGCCACGACTGACAAGACACCCTCTGTGTCTGGATCAAGCAGCAAAATCGAGGCCGACACGCCCTGGACCACGTCCAACGCCGATTGCAGGCTGATTTGCATCACATCTTGCAGCGAACTGGCCGACGAGATGGCGGTGGCAGCCCGATTGATCGACTCCAGGCGCAGCGTCTGGAGCTTGAGCGCTTCCTCGTTGCGGTGAAGTTCGGAGAGATCGGTGACGACCATCACCGTGCTGCGCCCTCTACCATCCGGCGACGGAGCCGTCGCGCGAGATAGCAGCACGGGCACGACCGAGCCGTTTTGGGTGAATAACTGCTGCGAAAACGACAGTGTGCTGCGGCGCTGGCCGGTCAGGCTGGATACGACCTGTTCCCGGTTATTAGGGTGGAAGATCAAGCCCACGCTGCGCCCGTAGAGCGCCTCCCGGTTGAAACCCGTCAAGAGCAGCAGGCGGTTGTTGACGTACGTGATCTTCGCCTCGTCATCAACCACAACCAACCCTTCGCCCATCGTATCCAGCACCATCTGGCGAAACTCTTGCTCGGCCCGCATCTGGCCTTCACGTGCTGCCAGGTCCGCCATCAGGCGCGCATTGTCGACGACCGTCGCCGCCTGGTTACTCAACGAGTTGAGAATCTGTTGGGCACGCTGCGATTCGGCCACGCGGGCGTCCATCGTCGCCAGCACCATCACGCCCACCGCACGTCCGGACGTAACCAGGGGCAACAGGCTGATGTATTCAAAATGGAACTGTGCAAACGCGTCACGAAACAACAAGCCGCCGGTCAGATCGCTGAACTTGGCCGCCGGAATGTTGATCAACACGCGGCGATTTAACGCTACTTCGGCCAACGGATTATCACCATGCACCAGTGGAAACGAGATTTCCGGCTGTTCGCCCTGTATCAGCGACAGAAAATGACGGGCAGCATCGGCTCCGCGATCGACGGCGATGGACTGGCTGATCAGCCAGCGGCTGTCGTTGTCAACGATCAGCAGCCAGGCCAGGTTGCACGGCAGCACAGCCAGCGCTGTATATGCCATTTCTTCGAGCAACCGGCGGTGATCGGGCGGCATGTCTTCTTTCAAGTGGACCAGGCGTTCAACACGTTCAAGCAAATCGGGGAAATGAATCGGTTTGGTGATGTAGTCGGTTGCCCCCGCTAACAATCCTTCCGCGCGTGCTTCGGATGGGCTGCGCGCCGACACCAGGATGACGGGAATGTTAGCCGTCGCCGGATTCATGCGCAACCGCCGGCAGGTTTCAATACCGTCCATGCCCGGCATCATCACGTCCAGCAAAATGAGGTCGGGGCGGCTTTCTTCAGCGAGCGCCAGGGCTTGCTGCCCGCGTGTTGCCATCCGCGTAGTATACCCCTCACGCTGGAGCCAGTCGGGCAGAAACTCAATGGCGTCCGGCATATCGTCAACGATCAGGATTTTGGGGGCCATAATGCTTGACTCAGACTGTGAACGCGGCTGACTGTGAGCAAAAAACGGGAACATTTTATGGTTCCCGCATGTTGCTGTATTATACTCCGATCTTATGATTGGAGGGAAACACCGCCGAGGTCAATGAGCGATCTGTACCACCAGCCAGATCAGCAGCGCCAATACGGCGATCGCCATTGCGCCGAGCTGCAACCGTCCGCTGGCATCAATTGCCACCGTCCCGCGCAAGTCCGTATCCGGGCGGAACAATCTCAGCAAGGGGGCCAGGCCGACCAGCACCAGCAGCAGCCAGGGTGGCCACAACCCGACTACTGCCGTGATCGCCAGGCACAAGGCGGCTGTACCCAACGCTGCGTACATCATCCACCGCGTGCGCCGTTTCCCAAACAGGCTGGCTGTATTGCACAGCCCGGCGGCGCGATCCTGCTCGTAATCACGAAGCTGGTTGTAGAACTGCCCGTAAGCCGAGATAAACGCCACACCCACCGCCACCAGCCAAACCCGTCCCGCCGCCGGATCGTAGGCCACATACCCGGCCAGAAACAACAGCGCGCTGAGCATCAGCACATGGGATAACACGTCCACCACCGGCAGCGCCTTGAGTCGAACACCGCGCCATGAGTACAAAAACCCCAATGCGACCGTCAGCGCCCCCAGCATCCACACACGCGGGTTCACCAGGGCAAATAAAACCAGGGCCAACGCGGCTGTGAAACCCGCCGATACCCTCCCGGTACGCGGCGCGATCATATGCCTGGTTATGGCGTTGCGCGCGCCGCGCGTTCTGTCACGTGCATCGTCGGCGGCATCCTCGATATCATTGACCATGAACGCAAACGTGACTGCCAGCACATTGGCAGCCGTCACGAGGATCAAACGCGCGTCCAGACTATCTGCCGCATGATGGTACACCGCCATGTTTACGCCTAACAACGTGGCCGCTGTGGTAAACAAGATGTGTTCATCCCAGCGTGTCAGGCGCACCAGGCCAGCGGCTTGCAGACGCAACACATGCGCGGCAGTTTTTTGGTTAGTGACGTGTGCCATGAGCAGTGCCCGGCAGTCTATTGATAATGCTCAGCCTGTTTCTCGAACAAAAAGGCGTATTTGCCGCCTAGCCTGATCAGGTCGTCATGGGGACCGTGCTCGATGATGTGCCCATCTTCCAACACGTAAATGCAATCCGCCGCGCGGACAGTCGAAAAACGGTGGCTGATCGTGACGGTAGCGCGCCCTTGCGTCAAGCGGCCAAGGTTCTGAAAAATCTCGTATTCCGCTTTCGCGTCAACGGCGCTGGTAGGCTCATCGAGAATGATGATCTGCGCATTCCGCAAAAAAGCGCGCGCCAGCGCCACTTTTTGCCATTCACCGATGCTCAGTTCCTGACCTCGCTGAAACATCTTGCCCAGAATTGTATCATACCCGAACTCAAGATCGGCGATGACGTCGTGCGCTCCGGCGTGTTGCGCCACTTCCATGATCCGGTCCTGGTCGGGCGGCGCTTCGACATTGCCAAACCAGATATTCTCCTGCGCGGAAAGGTTATAATGCACGTAATCCTGCATGATAACGCTGATCTCACGCCTCAAATCCGTGATGTCGAACTCGCGCAGATCGGTTCCGTCGATGGTTATGCGCCCCGTCGTCGGATCGTACAGCCGGCACAATAGTTTGATCAACGTTGTTTTGCCGGAGCCGTTCTCGCCCACTAACGCGATCTTCTCGCCCGGCTTGATGGTGAGATTGACATCCCTAAGCGCGATCCGGGGACTACCCGGATACGAAAAACTCACCTGTTCAAAGCAGATCCCCGTTTGAATGGGCCGGGGTGCAGGTTTGGGGTCTGGTGGAGGTACGACTTTCGGTTCCAGGTTCAAGAATTCGTACAAATCCGTCAAAAACAGGTTGTCCTCATACAATCCGGCCATGCCATTCAAAATCGACTCGAAATAACCCTGCGCCCGCTGGAATGCCTGGTAATACATTACCAGGTCACCCAGCGTGATGTGACCTTGAATGGTCCGGTAAGCGATGAAGGCGTATGACCCGTACACCGCCAATGAAGTCGCTATCTGGGCCGCAAACCCGGCAACCGCCTGCCATGCGGCGAGATGCAACTGCTCGTGCCGCAACCGCGTGCGCAACTCGCGGAATCGCTCCATAAACAAGGGGCCGAGGCTAAACAGGCGCACTTCTTTCGCGTGCTGAGCGCCGGTTAACATGATGTCAAAATACCATGCCTGGCGCTCGGTTTCTGTGCGCTGGCGCTGCCAGCCGTACAACTTGCTGGAATACCACAGCCGCACCGCAAAACCCGGTATGACCGTGACGACCAACACGACAATCATGATCCAATGAAACGACAACAGCAGGCCGCCTATCACCACTAACGACAGGCTACTTTGCCCCAACTTGGTTAGCCCTCTGAGGATCTGCGTCGGGCGAAAGAGCGCCTGTTGTTGAGCGCGGCGCAGCGTATTGTAATATTCGGGGGTTTCGTAATATTCGAGGTCGACCTTGATAGATTGCGCATGAATGATGGACTGCATATGGTCCGAGACGCTCAACGACTGCGCTTGATTTACCAGGCCGCTTAACACGCTTACGATCATCGTCACCAAACCAATGACCGCCATGAGCACAATAACCAGCGCCACCTGGTGAAAGGCCGATTGAACATCACCGGCAGCCATACCCGCGCTGACCTCATCGACCAGGCGCTTCGTCAGGTACAACGACGCCAACGGCAGTGGAGCCTGGATAACAATCAAAACCAGGTTGACTATTGTCCAACCTGGTGCACTCTGCCAGACAAAGCGCAGCGCTAGATCAAGTCGCAGGATGCGCCGCAGTCTCGTTTTGATCGGTTCCGGTTCACGCATGTTTGAAGATGCTCAACACGCCCCCAAGTTAAACAGACGAGACAGCGCCCATCTGTTCGAGCCGCTTAAAAAAGGCCACAATATCCGGTTCAAGTTCCTCCAAACTGACTTCGAATTCGCTTGCAATCGTGCCAGTGATGTCATCAACGCGCCGCTCGCCGTCGATCAACATCCAGATACGGCCCGCGACCTCATTCAAAACATAGGCGTTCGAGGTCAGTTTAGGATGGTGTTTGAGCGATACGAGAATCAACTCATCGATAGCTTCTTGCCACGCAAACGACGGGTCCTTGACAAAACAACGCTGCCCGTAATTATTCATCGTTCGTATCCCCACATGTCCCTCCGCATGCCATGATTGGTTACAGATATTCTGTGCAGCCTGTTCCCACAGTTCATGGCAGTATAAACCACTGAACCCCCGGCAGCACCAAAAACCCGTTTAAAAGGCATAAAAATAATGTATTAATTTTGACGTAGTCCCGCCCCCGACCGCCTCAATGATACTCTGGCCAGCAGTGGTGTCAAGAGCCACCACGCAGACGTCGCTGGTTATACTGCACGGGTATGTATGGGCTGCAGCGAAAACTGAATCGGCTTGTGCACCGGGTTTTGTTTGGAACCGAAACCCAGGGACTACGATCGCCACAACCGGTTCAGATATCCGACTTTTACCTGGATTTGATGAATACCGCCACCTTCGTGCTCATTGAAGCGATACACGTTGATCGACTTGGGCGCATCAATCTGGTTGTACGCCGCGAAAACAGTCGACGGTGGGCAGACCATATCCATCAACGCCGTCGAATAGAATGATTGGGCCTGGCAGCGCGCCGCAAAATTCACGCCGTCGAAATAGGCGAGCGTCTGAAAAACGGTTTCTTCCTGGTCACGGTGAATACTCAGATAACGCACGATTTCGGCATACGGATGTTTTTCCGTCAGACCGATGGCGCGGCGGTAGTGGCACAGGAACGGCACATCCGGCATCGCCACCGCCAGATCGGGCACCAGACCGCTAACCGCCACAGAGATTCCGCCACCCTGGCTGCCACCTGTTACCGCGATACGCTGCGCATCGACGGCGCTGTGACTGCGCGCCGTTTCCACCGCCCGCACGGCATCGGTGAACACGCGCCGGTAGTAGTACGTCTCAGGATCAAGGATACCCTGTGTCATGAACCCCGGCGTAAACGGATTCGCACCGTCGGGCAGATCAGGGGTATCGCCGTGCGACCACGCACTTCCCTGGCCGCGCGTATCCATCACCAGAAACGCATATCCGGCGCTGGGCCACAACAACCAGTTATACGGAAAACTGCGTCCCCCGCCGTAGCCGATGAACTCGACCACACAGGGAAGCGGTCCCGTCTCCTTCGCCGGCAGAATAAACCAACCCTTGATCGGCTGTCCGCCGTACCCGGCGAATGTTACATCATACGTTTTGACGAGTTGCAGGCCAAAATCGACCGGTTCAAAACGCGCATCAAGCGGGTGCTGCCGGGCTTCTGACAGTGTGGATGCCCAAAAAGCATCAAAATCGTCGGGTTCAAAGCGTTCCGGCTGGTAAACGTGCAATTCCTCTAGGGACAGATCAAAGAAAGGCATCGCGATTGCCTCCTGAAAGAACGATAGCGGCTCACGCGGATAAGTGTAGCGCGTTAGGCTAAAAACTGCCGCAGTAGATTCCCGCTTGCTGTCGATCAGCATAGTAGTATATAATAGAACTACTAGTTCGTTTTCAAACTACTAGGAAGGTTTCATGGACCTGCTGATCGATCTGGCTGCCCTGGGATTTACCGAATACGAAGCCAAAGTGTATCTTGCCCTGCTCAAAGATCACCCGGCGACTGGCTACCAGCTCAGCAAACAAGCCGGTATCCCGCGTTCGATGGTGTACGAAGCGCTCGGACGCCTGGACGTGCGCGGAGCCGTGCTCAAGACGGAAGAGGCCAAAGCGACGCTCTACCGTCCCATGCCGCCGGATGCGCTTTTGGAGCGCTTAACCGAAGAACACACACGCCTCGTCCACGCGCTGCACGGGGGACTGAACATGCTCTATGCCGCGCATGACGAGGGGCACTTGTGGACGTTCAGTGGCGAAGAAGCGGTATGCAGTTACGCTCACAACATGATCACGAACGCGCAGCATGAAGTGATGCTGGTGTTGACGGATACGAATGTGCGCCGCTTGCGCGATGCCATCATTCAAGCGGCTCACTTAGGGGTGAAAATAGGAGCGCTGCTCACCGGAGAAGAGAATCTGGAAGTTGGGCAGGTATCCTATCACCCCCCGCGCGAAAGCGAACTGCATAAGCTGGCCGAGAGCCTGATCGTCGTGGTTGACGAACAGGAAGTACTGATCGCCGGTTCGCAGCCTACCGATTACACCGCGACTGTTACAACGAATACCAACATGGTGCAGATTGGGCGGCAGTTCGTTTGGATGGAGCTATTCGCCCACCGCATTTTCTCGCAGCTAGACTCGGAAGCATTGGCCCAATTGGACCCAAATGATCGTAGTGTGCTTGAGACCGTAACAGGATCGGCCCCACGAAGATAGAGGAGCACATGACCGAGTTGGCCTATTCGAACACATCGCAACCCATCACTCAGACACTCACTCCATCACACTGGCTGGATCGTAAGGTACTTGAACCGTCGTTCGTCTTGATCACGCTGCTGGCCGTTGTGCTGAGTATCGTCGTCAGAGAAACAGACCTGCCACATCGTGCAATTCATGTGTTGAGCGTGGTTGCATACCTGGCCGGTGGTTTTTATGGCATACAGGCCAGCCTGAAAAGCCTGCGCGACCGCGAGCTGAACATTGACTTCCTGATGATACTGGCCGCGCTTGGCGCAGCGGGGGTGGGCGAATGGCGCGACGGGGCGATTCTGCTGTTTCTGTTTTCGCTCAGCAATGTGCTGCAAGATTACGCCATCGGGCGCAGCCGCAAAGCGATCCAGTCGCTGTTTGCCCTCTACCCTGAACAGGCCCAAATCAGAACAGAAACCGGCGTCAAGCCCGTCCCGATCAGCGAGATCAAGGTCGGGCAGATCGTGCTGATCCAGCCGGGCGAACGCATCCCGGTGGATGGCGACGTGGTCGAAGGGCAATCGTACGTGGACCAGGCAAGCATCACCGGCGAATCTATGCCGGTTGAAAAAGTGCCGGGTGACCGCGTGTTTGCGGCCACGCTGAACAAAAACGGCGCGATGGATGTCCGTGTAACACAACTGGCGTCCGAGTCAACATTGGCCCGCATAATCAAGATGGTCGAAGACGCGCAAAGCCGCAAAGCGCCGACCCAGCGGTTTCTGGATGATTTTGAGCAGTACTACGCGCTGATCGTGATCGCAGCCTCCATGCTGGTCATGCTCATTCCCTGGGGCGTGCTTGGCTGGTCGTTCCACGACAGTTTTTACCGGGCAATGGTGCTGCTGGTCGTCGCATCGCCCTGTGCCCTGGTGATCTCGGTTCCGGCGGCGTTCCTGTCCGCGATTGCGGCGGGGGCGCGTAAGGGCGTGATCTTCAAGGGCGGCGTGCACCTGGAGCAGATGTCAACGATCAAAGTCGTCGCGTTCGACAAAACCGGCACGCTGACCGAGGGACGGCCCGCCGTCACCGACGTGATCCCTTTCGGCAGTCACACGGAAGATGAACTGCTCAGCATCGCGGGCGCGGCTGAGGCTCGCTCGGAACACCCGCTCTCGCGTGCCGTACTGGAAGCCGCCAAAGCCCGCAACCTGCCGTTGCCGGATGTCAGCGAGTTCACTGCTGCCGCCGGTCAGGGCGTCAGCGGCACGGTCAACGGCCTCACCGTGCGCGTAGGTCGTATGCGCTACATCGCTGAATGCGCCGGGGACCCGCCCGCCGAGCTGAAAGCAGCCTATAATCGCCTGCACGACGAAGCCAAGACCGTGCTGCTGGTATCGTATGGCAGCGACTGGCTGGGAGCGCTAGCCGTCGCCGATCAACTCAGAGCGCAGTCTGCGACCATTGTCGATGAACTGCGACGCGTGGGGATCAAACATGTCGTCATGTTGACCGGCGACAACGCCGCTGTTGGCCAGCGTATCGGTGACAAAGCGCATGTTGATCGGGTCCACGCCGAGTTAATGCCGGATGACAAGGCCCGTATCATGGAGCAACTGGAACGCGAATACGGCCCGGTGGCAATGGTGGGCGATGGCGTGAACGACGCCCCGGCACTGGCGGCAGCTACAGTTGGCATTGCAATGGGTGCAGCCGGTACCGACGTGGCGCTGGAAACCGCCGATATCGTGCTGATGGGCGATAAGTTAGAGGCGATTCCCTACACGATCCGGTTGAGCCGCCGCGCGCGCCGTGTCGTGTGGCAAAACATCACGTTTGCACTGGCGGTCATCAGCGTGCTAGTGTTTTGCTCGTTCGTGGTCAGCCTGCCCCTGCCCCTCGGTGTCGTGGGACACGAGGGCAGCACCGTGATTGTCGTGCTCAACGGCCTGCGACTGCTCACCGGGCGCACAGGTCGTTAACACGGGACAGTGGGTTACACTGGCAACTGCCAGTTGATAACCGGCTGGTGAGAGCGTTGGCCCGGCGCTCTCCCAGCCGTTTTTTGTGCAATTTGACAGGTCGTTCTGACAAAAATCTGTACCGTCTCAAAGTTTTTGCGCAGGGCTACGCGAACAACAGGCTCAATTCTCACGGTTTTTGCCCCATTATTCCCACAATTTCTGCGCCAAGGCAGCGCTAATCTCGTAATTTCTGCCCCAAGGGAGCAACCATGATCGGCTCAACTATTTTCACCTATGATCCGCCTTACTATTTCAAGCAAATCGTTGTCGTAGGCTTGGGCGGTACCGGTTCACAAGTTGCCCGGTGTATCGCCCGTCTGCTGTATCACCGCCAGCAAAAACGCCAACAAGTCCCACAGGTTCTGTTTGTTGACCCGGATGTGGTGGAACCCCAGAATGTGGGCCGACAGATGTTTACGGTAGCGGACATCGGCCAGCCCAAAGCGGCGGTCTTGGCGAGGCGCTTCAATATGGCACTGGGATTATCCATTGCCTGGTGCAATGAGCCCGTGAACAGCCAGAAACATCTCCCAAGTGGAAGCCTGGTCTGTGGCTGTGTCGACAATCACCAAGCCCGCGTCGAAATCGCCCGCGCGCAGCATATCGTGTGGGTGGATGCCGGAAACGGCTACGACTTCGGTCAGGTCATTTTGGGCGACAGCGGCGACCGTGGTGAAGTGCTAGATGGGTTGAGTCAAGCCCAACAAGGAAGCTGTCGCCATCTGCCTCATGCTGGATTGCTGTTTCCGGCCTTGTTGGAACCGGAACCTGAATCATCATCACCATCGCCTCCACTATCCTGTGCAGAACTTACGTTGCGAGATGAGCAGCACCTGTTTGTGAACGATTTTGTCGGAAACATCGCTGCGCAATACCTCTACCGCTTACTCAACCGTGAGCCAGTGACGACCTTCGCGACCTTTCTCAACCTGACGCCAGCCCCGGTGGTCAAAAGCGCCAACATTACACGGTCTGAGCTGGAAGCTTACCTGGGCGAGGAGTAATGTCCAATCTCATTGGGGACTCACTCTTCGTCGTCATCCCAAGTCGGGTACTGTTCGGGGGATGGGCCGTGTGTTTCAAGAAGGCGCGGTTTCCTGATAGCCCGGTCTGAATCGACCTCTTCCAGGGTAACCGCAAACTCCCACTGGTCGCCGAAGTCGAACAAAAAGGTCATCGTCTGCCCGACGCGGAGCGGCACGTCGCCGACCCGCACTTCGCTGGTGAAAAGCCCTTCTTCCAGGTAAGGGTGATTGATATCCTGCAAAAACCCAAAACGGTTCCGGTAGGAAAACCGGTACAGGTGATCCCGGTCAAAGTCAACCGAATCAAGAATAAGGTCGGCCAGATCGTCCAGCAGGTGTTGGCCGCCAATCGCCATCCGACGCCAGATCGATCCCAATGCAACCTTGAAGCGGTACGTCCCGTCACGAAATGTCCATTCGGGAAGCGGCAGCGTGTTTTTCCAGGCGGGGAGATAGGGCTGGAGCACAGACTGCAAGACGCCGAAGGGGACCTGGCCCGTATCTTCGAGTTGAAACAGACGATCCATCTCGGCAAAAAAACCGTTATACAGCGCCGCCAGCAGCGCATCGCCGACCGGGGTACGGTGGATCCGTTCAATCCGCCAGCCCTGTCCCGGTTCCGGCACACCATCCTGGACGCGGATGAAGCCAAACAACGCCAACAGGCCCAGGTTGTGCCATCCGGGGCTGTACGTCAACCATTCCTCAGCCTCCCGGTTCCCGGTCACGACCAACCCATCGCTGGGAATTCGCAGGTAAAAAGACGCCATTTCCCGGAAATTCTCAGGAATCAGCCACAGACCACGCCCGCGTTCGCCCAGGATTTCAGGATGGCCGCGCAGCAGCCAGGTTTCCAGCAGCCAGCCATACTGCTCGGTCGGATTCAAGCCGCTCCAGGCCTGATACACGTCTTCATCGACCACCAGGACCGGCTTGGGGCCGGTCTCGCGGATATACGTCAGTCCCGAGGCGCGCACCAGCAGGTACAACCCGTGAATCGGGGGATACGATTTTTGCTGCGGACGCTTCAGACCCAGTTGGAGGGGATGCGCCAGGCGCGTGTTGAGATCTGCCAGGACACGGAGCGGCAGTTGGTGAGAGGCAGTGAGAGGCAGTTCCCGCTCTTTGAGAAACGCCAACAGCGCCTCAAAATCGTGGAGCAGGGCCCCCGGCTGCTGCTCATCTATGACCAGGCTGCGCAGCAGTTGTTGGTGGGCTGGAGAGAACGGCAAGCCTTCGGATAAGGGTAGAAACATGGCTGAACTCCGGGAATCTTAAGCGGACTCTGCAAGGTGATTAGCCGATTTTTATATAGTTTACCCGACACTGCCCGGTTTGCGTGAATGGTATTGACCACCCGGCACGCGCAGCGGGGAACTCGCCGCCGCCGGGCAGCGTCTTAGCACTGACACACAGGAGTAGAAGGCGGTGGCCATGGCGTCCAAACCGGGTGGTGCGGTCAGCGGCACATTCCCCAGCCTCAAGTTGGGACGCCTGGTGGTGTATGCGTCGAGTGTCGAGCGGGATTTTCTGTTCTTCGCCGAGTTCGACCGCGACATCTTGCATTATCAGGAACAGCCTTTTTGCCTGACGGGTGAACTGCCAGACGGAAGCATGCATCGTTACACGCCGGATTTTCTCGTTCATCGTGCCGGGGAGCAGCAGTTGGTCGAGTGTAAGCCCGCCGATGCCCTGGACCATCCCCATACCCAGCAGCAGTGTGCTCTGGGCGAAGCCTGGGCCGCTGAGCACGACTGCACGTTTCGCCTGGTGACGGATGAAGAGCTGCGGGTTGGACATGTGCTGGCGAACCTTAAGCTGCTGTGGCGCTACAGCCGCTGGCCCCTTGACGCTCATGCAGCGGCGACCTGCCTGGCGCTGGTGCAGGCTCAGCCAGAACTCACGTTAGCCCAATTGGCCGCATTACACCAGCCTGACCAGCCTTACCAGGCGATGCCCCTTATCTACGCATTACTGTCTCATCACCGGCTGCGGGCGGACCTGACCCAGGTCTTGACGCCAGACAGCCGGGTCTCTGTGGAGACTTGATATGGGCCGACAGCGTTTTGTTCCCGGTGTTCGCCTGCTGCTGGACGAGCAGATGGTCATCATTCGCGAGGTGCTGGCTGACGGTCGCTGCCGCCTGGAAAATCTCAGCCTGGGTGGACAGCGGTTCATGAGCCAGGAGGAACTCTGTGCGGCCTGGGCCGAGGGGCGACTGCGCTTTGAGGTTGTCGGGCGGGGCGCGTATGATGACCCCGACCGGCCTTTGGCCGTGACGTACACCCAGGCCGACTTCCAGGCGCTCCCAGAACGCCAACGGGCGGCAGCGTGGGCGCGCTACCAACACCTGACTGCGCTATTCCAATCCACCGGACATGCACACTGGGTCAGGCTGTCGCGCCGTGACATCCGGGCATACGTACAGCACCAAGTCGACCTGTCCACTGAAGTCCCCAGCACCGCCAGCCTGGAACGCTGGATGAATGCATTTCTGGACAGCGGCGGTGATATTCGGGCGCTGGTGCCGCACTCTCACCGGCAGGGTGGTCGAGAAAGGTCACGGCTCCAACCTGAAGTGGAGCAAATCATACAGACGGTGTTGGCTGAGTGCGCGGATAATCCGCGTCACCGCACGCCAGACCAGGTGTACACCCGCATCCTCAACCAGATGGCTAACGCAAACACCAATCGTTCGCCCGACGATCTGCTCATGCCGCCTTCGCGGTCCACCCTCTACCGGCGTTTGGAGCAGGCCGGATGGCAGGCGGTGCTGCGTCGCAAGCCCAGCCGCTCAGAGCGGCAAGCAGCCAGTGACAGTGCACCTGGCCCACAGGTAAACCGCATTCTGGAGCGCGTGGAGATTGACCACACCCCGCTGCATTTGTTTGTGGTGGATTTCGAAGACCGGCTGCCCATTGGACGCCCCACCTTGACGCTAGCCACCGATGTGTACAGCAAAATGCCATTTGGGTTTGATGTCAGCTTTCAACCGGCCAGCTACCTGACGGTGATGCGCTGTCTGCGGCATGGCATTCTGCCGAAACCCGACTGTCAGGCGACGTATGGCACGGTTAATCCCTTTCCCGTCTACGGTCTGCCTGAGACGGTGGTGGTCGACCAGGGGCGGGAATTTGTGGGACACAGCCTGACGGATGCGTTGGGCATGTTAGGCATTATCCGCGAGGTGATGCCCGGACGCACACCCTGGTACAAAGGCAGTGTGGAACGCTTCTTCCGCACCCAAAACCAGGGGTTACTGGAAGGGCTGCCCGGCTATACCTTTGGCGACATCTTTGCACGAGCCGACTACGATCCGCAGCAGGATGCCTGCATTTCCCTGACTGCATTCCACCAGATGCTGCATCTCTTTCTGGTGGACGTTTATGCCCAAAGCTGGCATGAAGGCATCCAGGATATTCCAGCGCGCCGCTGGGACGCGAGCCTGCGGGAGGGGATGCTACCCTGTCTGTACCACGACGCCGAGGAACTACGCATCATTCTATGCGCCAGTGCTGAACGCACACTCACACGCCAGGGTATTGAATGGGAGACGTTGTATTATCACAGTCCGGAATTGGGGCGGCTGCGTGCCACGACCAATGGAGCGCGCGTGCGTTTTCGGTATGACCCTGACGATATCGAGGAGATTTACGTCTATGACCCGTTTGAGGGTGGACATTGGTTGACCGTTCCAGCCGTAGACCAGGCATATACACGCGGATTGTCGCTTTACAAACACCGGGTGATTCGCCAGGCGGTGCTGAATGACAAACAGCGGGTGGACATCTATGCCCTGGCTGAAGCCAAGGCCCGGCTGCAGGACTCGGTGGCTCATGAGTTTGCGTTGACACGCAAAGCACGTGGACGCAAGCAAGCCGCGCGCTTTCTGGGAGTGGATGCCAACAAGCCTCCCACACCACCACCTGTGGTGTCATCCTCCCCCATGGTCTTACCGCCGGATACCCCGTTGCCACCGACTGACGATTGGGGTGGCGACTATGATCTGCCCGTCGATATGGCATGAGCGAGAGGCTGTGATGAGTGACCCTGACCGCGCTTATCTGATGACGCTGTCACCCCGCGAACGCAGCGTGTATGTGGAGACGATTCGCATCTGGTACCCACGCATGACGCGCATTTTTGAATCGATTGCGGCGAGCCATGACCTGAATGCCTACAGCGCTGAGCCGCAGTGTCTGATGGTGGTTGGTCCAACCGGTGTGGGCAAATCCACCCTCCTCAACTCCTATGCGGCCCGGCATCCGCGCCAGATAATGGCTGAAACCAGCCGGATTCCCGTGCTGAAGGCCACGGTGCCCGCCAAAGCGACCATTCGCAACTTCGCCACCAAGCTGCTCACGGCGGTGGGTGATCCTTTGGCGGACCGGGGAACCATCGGTAGTTTGGAACTGCGTTTGTTAGGTTTTCTGCGTGACTGCGGCGTGGAACTGCTGATGGTGGATGATCTACAGCACTTCGTGGACCGTGACAGTGAGCGTGTGCTGCATGATGTGAGTAACTGGCTGAAGAACCTGGTCAAAGAGACGCATATGGCCTGTGTCATCGCCGGGCTGCCCGACGCCGAGGACGTCTTGTGCGCCAATGCCCAACTGGGACGCTTGTTTGGCGACCCACATCATTTGCATCCCTTCACCTGGGGTACCCAGCAGCCGGAGACGATTCAGGAGTTCCGTACCTTTCTCCAGAAATTGGAAGAGTTACTGCCGCTACCTGAGCCATCTCATCTGGCCGCGATGGAAACCGCCTGGCGTTGTTTTGTGGCGAGCAGCGGCTGTATGGCGCACTTGATGAACTTGATTCGGCGCGCTACCCAGATGGCGATTCAGCGTGAACAGCCTGCCTTGAGTTACGCCTTGTTGGCTGAAGCCTACGACCACCGCCTGGCTGGTACGCGGCGTGGCATTCCCAATCCTTTTGTGGGCGACATTCCTGACCGGGTTGCAGAGCCGCCTATGGATACAGCGCGCCGAGCTGCCAACCGGCGCAGTGTAGCCCGTGCGCTCAACAGGGACCGTCTATGAAGCGGCGGCTGGTTCATCATCCAGCACCCTATCCGGACGAATCGATAACGTCATACCTGGAGCGTCTGGCCCGCATCAATCATTATGATCCCTCTCGTTTACTAACGCGTTGGCTGCGAACCAAGGATGATGGTGAACACACACCATTGGGGCAGGTCATGCGGCAGGCCACCTTTTACCAGCGCCTGGCAGATTTGACCGGGCAGTCCGCCGCACGGCTTTTTGCGTTGTCGCCCCATCGTTTGGCAGCGGTGCTGCTGCCGCCAGACGCTCCTGGTGATGGTTTGGAGTTGGCCGGTGAAACCATGCCGCTCTTTCCTGTACGTCGTGCCCGGCTGCTGCTGCGTCCGTCTCGCACCTCGGCGTATTGTCCTGCATGTCTGCGCGAGCAGGGGTGTCACCGGTTAGGGTGGGCAGTCGCAGCGATTGCCGCTTGTCCTCATCATGCCAACTGGCTGCTCGAACGGTGCCCTCAATGCGGCAGTGCACTGCCCATCTGGGCGATTGTGGCCGGATGTTGTGGACAATGTGGATTGAACTTGTGCGACGTTGAGGCGTTGCCGCTTGCCGGGGATGAGCTGGTGCTACAGGTCCAACAATGTCTCTACGCCTGGATTGATGGACACCCTGCGCCATCCGACCTGCGGCTGCCTGATGCTTCAGGACAGGTCTTGTTTCGCGTATTGGATGGGTTACGCACCGCTGCGCAGCTCGCGCGGGCTGATTGGGCTTTGGCCCCTGACCCCTCTGTCATGCAATCGCTGCCTGCTGACATTCGCTATCGCCTGACGCCTGTTCAGGCGGGAGCATTGTATGCCACAGCCCTGCGCGGGTTGAAGGATTGGCCGGATGGCTTCTTCGCCTTTTTGGATGCTTACCGGCAGCGCAATGACGAGAACGGCCTCAACAGCCTGGGGATTCTGTACAGCACCTGGCTGGAACAATACTGGCAGCATCCGGCGTTTGCCTTTGTCCAGGCAGCCTTCAATCGCTATCTCACCTCGCAGTTTCCACCCGTTCGGTCGCTGTTCCAACCCCGACGCGTTAGGCAGCAGCCCGATCTGGTTGAACAATTTCCCTACATCGACGTGCGCAACGCAGCCCGCTTGTTGGGCACATCACCGCCCAAAATAAACCGCCTCATTCGGGAAGGGCTGCTGGACATCTACCCGGAGAGCGACCCCACACGTGCTGGCGTGTTGTTGTACCGGCGACAGGTGGAATCATTCCAGGAAGCACAGGCAACCGCATTGAACAAAGGTGACGGTGTGGCTTATCTCGGCGTCGGGTTGGTGATATTGAACCATCTGGTGGAACAGGGCTTGCTTGTCCCCACTGGTCGCCGCCGCTGGCATGGTCAGTGGGTGCCCGGCCTGACGCAGTCCGACTTGGACGACTTCTGTGCTCGTTTGAAACTGCAGGTCATGCTGAAGTCCTTTCCGGCTGAGGGGGGCGTGATACTCAGCCAAGCCGCGACCTTAAATGGCAAGGTCGGTCTAGGGCTGGCCGATCTGATTGGCCGGGTGCTGGCAGGCAAACTCCCCGCTTATCATCCATCCGACACGCTGCGACCGCTGGGTGATCTGTGGTTTGATCTTCCCGTCATTCAAGCGCTCACCCAGCAGGTCAAGGATGAAAACGGCTGGGTCAGTTTCGGGGAAACGCTTGCACTGTTGAAGATTGGACGACGTGGTCTGCTGTATTGGATGGACAGCGGCTTGCTGGCGCCTGTTGCGTCGTTTGCGCGTGCCCAGTATTTTCTGCGCGATTCTGTTCTGGATTTAAAACATCGTTGTGTGTTTACACCTGAGGCAGTGCAGATGTTGGGTGTGCCGCGAACCTCGTTAAGTCAGTGGGTGCGGGCTGGATATCTCGACGTTCTAAGTGGCCCTGGCACCGACAACTATCGTCATTATGTGTTTGACCGACATATGTTGGAAGATTGGCTGGCAACTTATGTGCCCATACCTGAAGTGAAACGAATGCTGCAAGCCACCAATTCGATGCTGCACCAGTGGCGGCAGGAAGGTAAACTGACTCCCATCGTCGCCGGTCTCCCACTACCTGGGTTTTACCGCCGCGACGAAGTGCTCCGGCTACAGGCCACATTGGTTTCTCTCCTCCGGCGCGAAAACTTTGAGACATAGCGCAAAAACTACGGCGTTTGGCGCAAAAACTCTGAGACGCTACAAAATCCATGATTTTCATGATTGTACTACTTGACATTTCGGTTTACCTAAACTATAATCTACGTGAAATCCGAAATTTATTTTCAATTGCGCGAACTAAAGAGCGATGCAGCAGGTAAACATGTGTGTGAGCGACAGACAGTCGATCCCCCCGCAAACGCTGGCCGACCTCCAACCCGGACAAACGGCGGTCGTCGTCGCGCTGCACAGCCAGGGGTTGGAGCGCCGCCGGATGATGGACCTGGGCATTGTGCCCGGCACCCACATCACGGTAGAAATGCGCAGCCCGTTGGGCGATCCGATTGCTTACCGTATTCGCGGGGCGACTATCGCGCTGCGCCAGCAGCAGGCGCAACTGGTCCTGATCAACGATGTTTCCACCGAGGTGACCTCATGACCCTGACAACCGATACCCTTCCGCACGGGTCCGCCTGTGCGACATGCCCGATAAACCGCCACCTGGAACGCCTGGGCGTCAAAATGGACGACTGGGATTATGTTATTGCGCTGGCGGGCAACCCCAACACCGGCAAAAGCACCGTGTTTAATGCGCTGACCGGTTTGCGCCAGCACACTGGCAACTGGCCCGGAAAAACGGTGGCACGCGCCGAAGGGGGATTTCAATACGGTGACCAGCGTTTCAAACTGGTCGATCTACCCGGCACGTATTCATTACTGGCCGCCAGCATCGACGAGGAAATCGCCCGCGATTTTATCTTGTTTGGGCAGCCGGATGTCACCGTGATTGTCGTGGATGCGACCCGGCTGGAGCGTAATCTCAACCTGGTGCTGCAAGTGTTGGAGATCACCGATAAAGCCGTCGTCTGCCTGAACCTGGTGGACGAAGCCGAGCGGCACGGATTACGTATCGATCACCGGCGTCTGGCGCGTGACCTGGGTGTACCCGTCGTCCCGACAGTAGCGCGTCGTAACGAAGGCATCCAGGAACTACTGCAAGCCGTGCACGATGTGGCAACCGGCGAGATCAAACCGCGTCCGCGCCGCATCCGTTCGACGGCAGACCCGGCGCTCGACAACGCGGTACATACGCTCATCGAGCGCATCGAAGCCGCTTTTCCCGGCCTGCCGAACGCGCGCTGGGTGGCCCTGCGCCTGTTGGACGCCGACGAGCAAATCGACCGGGCGATCCGTGATGGCAGCCTGGGTGATCTGTCCAGGGGCGAACACACACAAACGGTTTCCGAGCGGCTGGTCGTCGCAGAGGTGCGTGCCTGATGCCGGAATCAGTTCCAGACAACCTGCTGGCAGCCGCTCGCACACTACGAGGTAACCTGGGTGAAAATTTCCACGATCATCTGGCCGAAGCCCTATACACGGAAGCTTCCCAGGTTGCGGATCGCGCGGTCACACGCGCTGATGAGCGCGAGCGTTTTGATCTGGACCGTATGATTGACCGGGTGGTGACCAGCCGTACGTGGGGTTTCCCGATCATGGTCCTGCTGTTGACGGTCGTTTTCTGGATCACCATCCAGGGGGCGAACGTCCCATCGTCCATGCTGGCGAGCGTGCTGTTGGATACGGTCCACCCCGCGCTCAACGACCTGGGCGCGCTGCTGCATTTCCCCTGGTGGTTGAGCGGCGTTCTGTTCGACGGGGCCTACCTGGCGATGGCCTGGGTGGTCAGCGTGATGCTGCCCCCGATGGCGATTTTTTTTCCGCTGTTCACGCTGCTGGAGGATTTTGGTTATCTGCCGCGTGTGGCCTTCAACCTGGATCGCCTGTTCAGCCGATCAGGTGCCCATGGCAAACAGGCGCTTTCGATGACGATGGGCTTTGGCTGCAACGCGGCGGGCGTAGTCGCCACGCGCGTCATCGACAGCCCGCGTGATCGCCTGATCGCCATCATCACCAACAATTTTGCCATCTGCAACGGGCGCTGGCCGACCCTGATCATGGTATCCACGATCTTTGTTGGCGGCATGGTTCCTGCGGCCCTGGCCGGACTGGTATCGGCTGTCGCCGTTGTCAGTATTGCCGTGTTAGGTGTGTTGTTGACGTTTGCGGCGTCGTGGTTCCTCTCGCGCAGCATGTTGAAGGGGGAGGCGTCGGTCTTCAGCCTGGAACTGCCACCCTACCGGCCACCGCGTATCTGGCAGACGATCTACACCTCGATCATTGACCGCACGCTGATCGTCTTGTGGCGAGCGGTCACGATGGCTGTCCCGGCAGGCATCGTGATCTGGCTGATCTCGAATATCACAATCGGCGGTCAGAGCGTAGCCGAATACATGGTCAATGGGCTGGACGGTTTCGGGTGGCTGTTGGGCTTGAACGGTGTGATCATGGTGGCGTATATCGTCGCCATCCCGGCAAACGAGATCGTGATCCCTACCGTGTTAATGCTCACCGTATTGACGGCGGGGCTGTCAGGCGTCGGCGAGGGCGCGGGCGTCATGTTCCAGCTCGACTCGAACAATGCGATTGGGTCCATCCTGCGGGCGGGCGGCTGGACAACACTGACAGCCATTAACCTGATGCTGTTCAGCCTGATTCACAACCCCTGCAGCACGACGATCATGACGATCTACAACGAAACCAAAAGCAGGAAGTGGACCACCGTAGCCACCCTGCTGCCGCTGGTGATGGGAATCGGCATCACGTTCACCACCGCGACCATTGCGCGGCTGCTGGGCCTGGTCTGACCTGCCGCACGCAACCCGAAAACTCACCCGCCTGCCAGGGCGCGTCCCCGGCAGGCGGTTTTTGCTTTCGAAAAACAACTGGCACGCATCATGCCGTTTTGAGGCTGGCGTCAAACTCTTCGATAGCCTGCCGTGATAACTCGTGCTCGCCCATTGCCAGGATCAGATTCAGCGGGATCGTCACGTGATGCGCTCCGGCCAGCATCGCGGCTACCACGTCGTCAACGGACTTCAAACTGGCCGCCAGAATCTCGGTCTGGGTGCCGTGCAGCAGCCGCGCCATATCACGCACAATCACCAGGCCATCTCCTAACTGCTGTGTCAGGCGGCTGACATAGGGCGCGACAAAACTGGCATGGGCTTGTGCGGCGAGGTATGCCTGGGCCGGGCTGGCAACGGCCGTCACCGCGCACTCGATGCCCGCATCGACCAGCCGCGCAGCCATTGCGATATTTTCCGTCGTGGCGGGAATCTTGATAATCACCCTGTCCGGGCGGATTTCGTGCGCTTCCCACGCCTGGTCATATCGCTGCTCGACCGTATCCGCCGTGACCTGATAAAACACGTGCCCGTCAACAATTTCGACCAATTCCGACAACACCTCAAGACCGGGCCGCCCGGTCTGTCCGATCAACGTTGGGTTTGTCGTGACGCCTTCCACCAGGCCCAATAACTGCGCCCGCCGCGCATCGTCAGGGTTTGCAGAATCAAGATAAACGCCCACGAGTGTATTCTCCTCTTACTGTCTGGTCATCAGAAGCATGGCATATTTTGCGCTACACCGCCACATTTTTTCCGCTGTACCTGTTTGTTAAACGCCGGGACGGCTGGTATAACAGGATGTGTACAGGTTTTCATCCACTC
>CAYMTN010000004.1:0-52906 GCA_964393335.1 uncultured Anaerolineaceae bacterium | reverse complement strand
GAATGCGACGCTGTTTGAAGAGGTGCGCCGCCGCCTGGATCAGCTCCGGCTGGTGAATGAGGTCGGGCGTTATGCGACGGCCATCCTCAGCCCGCCGGCGCTGGTCGAGGGCGTGGCCCGCAAGCTGTTCGACATTTTGGGCTATGACATTATCGGGCTGCTGCAAGTCGAAGAGGGACGGCTCAAGGTCAATTCGATTTTCGTGCGCGACCAGCCGTTCCCCATTGAAGCGGCCGCCGGGCGTTACCTGGCTCCCGGCTCGGTATCGGCCCAGGCGGTAAAGCGCTCCGAGCCGGTGCTGGAGAACCTGACGTGTGATCCGATTGCGACCGTGCCCGGCCTGGCGAGTCCGTTTGAATGCTGCACGCTGGCGGTCCCGCTGATCATCGCGGATGAAGTGATCGGCGCGCTGGTCGTCGAACGCGCAGGGCATGACAGCATCGGCCAGGACGATCTCGACGTGTTGGAACCGCTCGCGGCCCAACTGGCGATCTCCGTGTCCAACGCGCTGTTGTACGAAAAGGTGCGCAAGCAGGCTATCGAGCTGGAAGCTCGCGTGGCCCAGCGTACCGAGGAAATACGCCAGCAGCAGGAACGCACCGAGGCCATCTTACGCTCGGTGGCCGACGCGGTGATCGTATTCGACCTGATGGGGCAGGTGGTGCTGACGAACCCGGTCGCGCGCACTTTGTTTGACCAGCACGACCTGGATATGGACCTGGGCCGCCGCGTGGGGGCGCTGGTCGCGCAGGCGCTCGAAGCCGGTCCGCGCGAGCCGCACGATTCCACCGAGATCATCGAGTTGGACGACATCACGTTGCAGGCCAAAGCGGCGCGCGTGGTCAAGGGCGAGGAGGTGTTAGGCTCGGTCGTGGTGCTGCGTGATATTTCCCGCCTGCAAGAGCTGGACCACATGAAAGACATGTTTGTCTCGAATGTATCGCACGAATTACGCACGCCGCTGGCCAACCTCAAGCTGTACCTGTCGCTGCTCCAGCAGGGCAGGCCGGAGCGGCGCGAGAACTACCTGGAAGTCATGGGCCGCGAAGTTGAGCGGCTGGCCCGCCTGATCAGCGACCTGCTGCATATCTCGCGCCTGCAAAGCGAGCAGCGCGCCGAACGGCCCCGCGTGCGCAACCCGATCCAGTTGGAGCGCCTGATCGACACCGTGATCCAGGATAACAGCGCCTGGGCGGAAAGCGAGCGCAAAGAACTGCTGCACGAACGGATCGCGCCGTCGCTGCCGGTTATATACGGCGATCATGACCAGCTCGTGCGCGCGCTGACCAACCTGGTGAGCAACGCGATCAGTTATACGCTCGAAGGTGGGCGGATCGTGGTCCGCAGCCAGGTCGAGCCGGTTGAGCAAAGCGAGCCAGAATGGGTTATTATTGAGGTGTCTGATACCGGAATCGGCATTCCCGCCGGCGAGTTAAACACCATTTTTGAACGTTTTTATCGCGGCTCCAATGTCAGCCCGAACATTCCGGGCACCGGGTTGGGCCTGGCGATCATCAAGGATATTGCCGCATTATACGATGGCAGCATCAGCGTATCGAGTGAAGAAGGAAAAGGCAGCACCTTTCGCCTCAAACTCCCGGTGACAAACTCGGAGTCGTGACGTGCGGGTGGAGAAAATATGAGATGAGCCGGAAACCGATGATCTTAGTGGTAGAAGATGATCTACACCTGATGGAAGGCATCCGGGATATTTTGGAGATCAACGGGTATGACGTATTGACGGCCACCAACGGCGTTGCCGGGCTGGACGTCTTACGCGAGCAGCGCAGGCCACCCGACCTGATCGTCTCTGACATCATGATGCCGCGCATGGACGGGTATGATTTTTTCAACGAAGTGCGCCGCCATGAAAGCTGGATCGCCATCCCGTTTATCTTCCTGACGGCGATGGGCGAACGCGACGACATCAAACGCGGCAAAAGCATGGGCGCTGAGGATTACGTCGTCAAACCGTTTGATGCGGATGAACTGCTGGTGGCGGTTTCGGCCAAGCTCAAGCGGCGCAAGCAGTTGGATGCCCTGTGGGAAGATGAAATATCCGATATCAAGCGTAAGATCATGACCATCATCAACCACGAACTGCGCACGCCGCTCACGTACGTGGTGGCCTATGCCGATATGCTGCACCGGGATGCTGACGAACTGAGCATAGACGATATGCGCGCCTTTTTGCGCGGGCTGAATACCGGCGCGAACCGGCTGCGGCGCATGGTCGAAAACTTCATCCTGCTGGTTGAGATGCAAACCGGCGAGGCCGCGCAGACCTTCGCGTGGCGCAGCGAGAACCTGGGAAACTACCTGGCGCTGCTGCGCACCGTCGCGGCCCAACACGAGGATTATGCCGACGAGCGCGAGGTCGTGATCGAGACGCTGGTTGACGACGACCTGCCGCCGGTCCGGGCCGATATCGAGTATCTCTCGGCAGCGCTGGATTGCCTGGTCGATAATGCGATCAAGTTCACCGACGAACCGGGTTCGGCGGTGACGCTGCGTGCCTACTGCGATCAAGACCATATCTGTCTGGCGGTGGCCGATCACGGGCGCGGCATCCCTGAAGGCGAATTGGAGAATATTTTTAAGCCGTTTTACCAGATCAATCGAGAAAAGTTTGAAGACCAGGGGGCCGGGGCCGGGCTGGCTATCGTCGATGCGGTGACGCGCCTGCACGGCGGCAGCATTTCGTTAGAGAGTGCGTCCGGCGTGGGCAGCACCTTTACGCTGCACCTGCCGGTGGCTCCGCCTGACAACGGCCAGAGTTGACGGCGTGCGCGCTGCGCTGCGCCGCCATAGACGCCGCCTGATCGCGCAACCTGTCAGAATACTGTCAGCGCACCGTCAGTGCGGACGTGTATAATCGTGTTACGATACAGTTGCCCCCAGGCGGCCAGCGGGCTGCCGCTCACGGATGGGTAGGCGTGACGCTCTGGAATTTGGAACAGTGACCCAGTTACCAGGAGGTATTCCGAACAAATGGCTTCACTTTTGCAGAAGATAAACACGCTGATCTCGGCAAATATGCACGCCCTGGTGGATTCGGCGCTTGAGGCGAATTCGGTCAAAGTGATGGACGAGTACATTCGTCAGGCCGAGCGTAACCTGGATGCGCTGGACGATGCCGCCGCGACGGTGGGGGGCACGGTCAAAACGCTGCGCCGCAAGTATGAAGAATTCGCAGCGGCGGCGGAAAAACTCGACCGTGACATCGATACCCTGCTGGTACGCGGCAAGACCGATCTCGCGCAGGCGGCGCAGGCCGAACTGAACCAGAAGCAGCAGTTGGCCCAGGAATACTACGAACAGTGGCAGACGCAGGAATCCGAATATCGCCGCATGTTGGATGCCAAGCTCAAGCTTGAAGCCAAGCTGACGACTATCCGGCAGGAACGCGAGCACCTCAAGGCGTTGATGGAACTGGTCGAAGCCAAAGAAATGACCACGCGCACCGTCAGGAGCCTGGACGACCTGGCCGGGATGGGCGACGAGGATGTGGCCCGCCTGGGCGAGCAGATCCGCTCGCGCCTGGACCGCGAAGAAGCCCGCCTGGAAATGGCGAGCACCAGCGTCCACGACCAGATCGACGAGGCGATCGGCATGTCCGAGATCGAGCTTCAGCTCGAAGAACGCCGCCAGCGGCTCGGCCTGGGCGGTGAAAGCAGCGGCGGCTAACCATCACCGCGTTCGGGTTCGTGCTGGACACGTTTGCACAGTTTCCGGGGCAGGGCATACAACTATCCCTGCCTCGCTGCGTATTGGTAAACAAGGGGCGTATCCTCCATACGCCCTTTTTGGCATGTGGCCGCTGGCGGGTGGTGCTGCCGAACTGTAGGGTTGCCTGCGCCCGCTATACCGGCAAAATCAACCCGGCTGTACGGTTATCCAGGCAGAGATGCTGCCGCCGGGCGAAAATGGCGGTAAAATGGAAACGACCTGTCTGACGATCCGGTATGTGCTCAGAGTGGGGATGATTGAATGTCCAAAATGAAGGAAACTATGCAGGGGCGTGCCTGGCGAGCCATTTTCAACGCGGCGTTTTTTAGCGTGGAGAGCGCGGTGATCATCGCCCTGTCGATTGCGTTGTTCGGCCTGGGCTACCTGCCGTTTGGCTGGTGGCAGGCCGGGTACTGGCTGATCTTCGGCGCGCTGGCCGAGGCGGTCTATTTGGGTGTGACGATCACCGATCCGAACGCCGCGCAGCACGCCGTCGATACGATGTTGACCGACCGCTTTAACCCTAACGACGTCCGAAACGCGGTCGCGCGCGAGCGCCTCAAACGCGCGCTCGAATACCGCCGGTTGATCGGTGAAGCCGCCAACCGGCACAGTGGGGCGATGCGAACCAGCATCGACGCGACGGCCAGCGAGATCAACGATTGGATCGAGCAGATTTACCGGTTGGCCAAACGCATGGACGATTTCGAGGAAAACGAAGTGATCACGCGCGACCGGCGCATGGTGCCGCAGGACCTCAAAAACCTGCGCCGCCGCCTGGAAATCGAAGAAGCGCCCTCGGTGCGCACCGAGCTGGAAGAAGCGATCCAGACCAAAGAGACACAACTTGCCAACCTGCGCAGCCTGGAAAACAACGTCAAACGCGCCGATATCCAGCTTGATCACACGCTGTCGGCGCTGGGCACGGTGTACGCCCAGGTGCAGTTGATCGATTCAAAGGACGTGGACAGCGCGCGCGCCCAGCGTCTGCAAGACGATATCCGCGATGAGGTCATGTCGCTGCAAGATACCATTTCGGCGATTGACGAGGTGCAAAATTACCAGGTTGGCGCGTCCAGCCGCTAAAGGCCCGGTCTCGTGACTGTCTCTCCCTCAACCGACCCGGCGACGCTGGCCGACGGCTACCGGTTGCGCCGCGCGACCCTGTTCGACCTGCGCGCGTTACACCGCCTGGAGCGGGTGATCTTCCCGCGTGACGCCTATCCCTACTTCGATCTGGCGCTGCTGTTTGTGATACCCGGCGTGTTAAACCGGAAGATCGTCGCGCCGGACGGATCGCTGGCCGGGTTTGTATCCGCCTCGCGCGCCTTGTTCGACTCGAATCGCGGCTGGATCATCACGCTGGGCGTCGATCCCCACCACCAGCGGCGCGGTTTGGGCGGGTGCCTGCTGGCGGTGACCGAACAGCGCATCAACCGGCCCTTCATGCGCCTGACGGTGCGGGCCGGCAACCAGCCCGCCATCCGCCTGTACGAGCGCACCGGCTACGGCGTTGTCGAGCGCAAAATCGGCTACTACCGCGATGGCGAAGCGGGGCTGATCATGGAAAAACGCGTCGATCTGGACACGGAAGGTTAGGCGATGCACCGGCGACTTTATTGGCTGGCAGCGCTGGCGGTGATGCTGGCGGCAGTTAGCTGCACGCTCAGCACGGGTGACACGACGACGCCCAGCCCCACGCCGGGCAACCTTGCGCCGGTCGATCTGATCGTTTACCTGGCGGCACCCGACAGCGGCGGCCCGACCGGCTGCGGCAGCACGTTGATCCCGGTCACGCGCGGGACGCTGCCTGCCATGACAGTTGAGCAGCAGATCACGCGCGCCCTGCAAGAGCTGTTTTCGATCAAAGAGCAGTTTGTCGGCCAGTCCGGGTTATATAACGCGCTGTACCAGTCCAACCTCAGCGTTACGGGTGTGACCGTCGATACCAGCGGGCAGGCGACGGTCCAGCTTAGCGGGGATTATACGCTGCAAGGCGTGTGCTCGGATGCGCTGTTCCGCGCGCAGATCGAACAAACCGCGCTGCAATTTGCGATCAACCGCGTGGCAGTCTTTATCGACGGCAGGCCGCTGGCGGAGATCGTATCAGGCCGGGGCAGCGATGCGCCGTAGATCATGTAAGCTGTGAAAACTCGACAAACTCCACGCTGTTTGTTTCCAGGTCCAACACGCATATCGAACGCGTCTGCGGCTGGCTGCCGCCCAGCGCGCCGGGGTTGATCAGGCGCACGCCATACGCGCTGCGAAACTCGTCACGGCGTTCGTGGGTGTGCCCGTGACACACGTAATCAAATTTCCCGCTCATCATCAGCCGGTATAACAGGTTATGGTCGTGCCCGTGCGTGACGCCGATCTGCTTGCCTGCGACCTCGATCGCGCGGCTGAGCATGGGCGGCTGCGCGCCGATCTGCCGCGCGGCGTCGGCCAGCTCGCCCCGGTGCGAGTCCATGTTGCCGAACACAAAGGTGACCTGCCACCCGGCGAACAGCAGGACGATCTGCGGCGTGGTGATGTCGCCGCAGTGGATCACGGTGTCGATGCCGCGCGCGCGCAGCGTATCCAGCGCGAAACGTGTATTGGGGGCATGGTTGTGCGTGTCGGACAGGATGCCGATTTTCATGGGTGCGGTGCATCCTCGATGGTCAGGGCAGGCCATCATACGGCGCGGTGAGGAACGGCGTCAGCGGCTGCATGGTCGCGCGATCAACTGCCATGATCGCAGCAAACCCGATCTGCCGCCAGTCGTGGTAGGCCGGTGGCACGCCGCGCAGGTACGCGGTGTACAGCGCCAACACGGTGGCATGTGTCACGACGGCCAGCGACGCGGCGGGTGGAGTCTCGCTCAGGATGCCATCCATCGCCGCGCGGAACCGCGCCCCTGCGGCGCTGGCGTTTTCCCAGCCTGCGATGGGCGACACGTCCGGCTGCGCGAAAAAGGCACGCTGCGCCGCCTCGAACGCGTCCGCGCCGATCCAGTGATCGCGCTGCGCCTCGTCCAGCGCGGTGATCACCACGAACGGGATAGCGTGCGCCTGCTGCACGGCGGCCCCGACGCGGGTTGTTTTCGGCTGCGCGCTGGTATACACGCGGCTCACGGTGGCCCACAGCGGCAGCGCCGCCAGCGTGCGGACTTCGGCCTGGCCCTGGTCGCTCAGGCCCCATTCGGAGGCGGGCAGCGCCGGGTCAAGCCGCGTGTGCGGGTGACGGATCAGGTAGAGGATTGGCATGATCAGTCGCGGTCGTCCTGCGGCGCGGGGCGCACCTCGTAATCCCCTTCGATGATCGTCGGCTGGTCGTATTTGGGTTTTTCGTGCGCGGCGTGCGGAATCTGCCCCCGGTACTCGGCGATGAGGTCGGGCGGTGCGCTGTGGATGAACAGTTGCAGCCCGATCAGCAGCACGCTGATATCATCCACGATGCCCAATGGCACGAAGACATCCGGGATCAGGTCCAGCGGCGAAATGATGTACACGATCATCGCCAGCGGGATCAGCTTCAGCGTCGCGCTGACGCGGCGGTCGATCATCAGCCGCCCGGTGAGCACGATGTCCCGTATCAGCCGGGTCAGCAGGTCAGGGTTTGTCTTGGGATTCGCTTGTTTCGGCATATCATTACACCCGGAGTCGTTAGTTGTTGGTTGTTATCCGTTTACCGTTATCCGTTAACCGTTTCGAGCGGTCGGCAGCGTGCTGCCGCCGGAAGCGCTCATCAAAAAGCGCGAAAATCTGGGCTTTGGCCGATTTTTACTCTGACTTTCTCTGTGTCCCTCCGTGTTCTGTGTGGTGCCGCCTGTTTATTCTCCAGCCGGTTCTATACTGCTATACGCAGATGCCGGATCGGTGTTGCGCAGGGCCACCCTGCGGACGACCAGCAACACCCCCAACCCCATCACGCCCGCGATTCCCGCGATCCCGGTCATGAACGGCCATTCGGCGTTGCTTCCGTAGAGCGTGCCCGCCAGGTTGGTGCCGATGACGGTCGCCAGCCCGGCCAGCATATCGACCAGGGCGTAGGCCATACCGCGCTGGTGTTCGGCCACCATGCCGCTGATCACGCTGACGGCCAGCGGACGGGTGGTGTAGTACGCGCCGAGCATAAAAGTGGCCACTACCACGACCGGCGCGGCTCCGCTGATCAGCAGCAGCGCAAACGCCAACATAACCAGCAGCAGCGTCGCGTAAAAACCGCGCCATGCCGCCAGCCGCCCTAACACGATGCTGAATACCGTCGTGCCCAGCGCGCTGATCGAGCCGAACGCGCCGATCGTCGTGCGCGAAAAATGGCGGACCTCTTCCAGGAACTGCGACGACAGCGTTTGCCCGGTCAGCACGGCGACAAAACCCAACGTCAGCAGCGAAAATGCGACGATCACCGGCGGGGTCGTGAGCACGCGCCGGTAGTCGTAGCCGTGCTGCGGGCGCACCGGCACGGGGTAGATGGCCGTGCGCCGGATCGCCAGCGTGCTGAACGAGAACCACACGATGCTGAACAGGTACACGGCACGCAGCCCTGCGTGATCGCCGATCCAACCGCCGATGGTCGGCGTGATGACGAGGCCCGCCGAATAGGCCGCCCACAGCAGCGTCAGCGACGTCTGGATCGGCAGGTCGGGCCGCCGGGTCGGGTCGTGGCGGGCCGCCTGCGCCAGGTACAGGTTCGTCACCGGGATCGCGATGGCCGACATGCCATACACCAGAAAGCCCGGCGCGGCCCACCGCCAATCCGGCGCAAGCGCGATGATCAGCACGCCGGTCAGGCCCAGGTACCAGCCGGGCAGTAACATCCGCCGCGAACCGATACGGTCCGCCAGGATGCCGGCAGGCAGGATGAACAGCAGCCGCGCCAGTCCCCACATCCCGATCACGAACCCGGTTTGGGACGGCGTCGCGCCCAGGGATTTGACGTACAGAGGCTGGATGAACATCCATAACCCTTCGCCAATGCCCCACAGCATATACGAGATCATCACCCAGCGCGTATCGCGCCCGATGTCACGCCACAGCGTTCGCACAGATGGTTATCCTCGGTGAGTCGTCGCCCCCTGGCGATTGCAGTCAGGTTGGGCAGGGCTGACAATCGGCACTTTTATACCGAGCGCGCCGCGATAAAGTCCCACACCAGCTTGTAGACGGTTTCACGTTCGATGTCCTGCGTCAGCACGTGATCGCTGCGTTCGAGCGTGTGCTGGACCAGGTCGGCGCTGCGCACGCCTTCGGCCACCTGGCGCAGGTTGCCATACGGCACGGTGCGGTCGGCGGTGGAATACACCAACAGCAGCGGCACGGTGACCTCTGGCAGGTGGCGGCGCACCTCGCCCATCAGCGCGTACAACTGCGCGACGGACGCGACCGGGGTCAGGTCGTCATAGGCGACACGCCCGTAATCCTCGCGCCCCATATCACGCTGGACCTGGCGCACGCGCGCGTCGAGATCGCCCGGTTCCGGCACACGATAGGGCCGCACGAACCGGATCACCCGGGCCAGCCGCATCAGCGGCACGTCGACGTACAGCGGCGCGGCCAGCACAACCGCGCCATCGACCAGCCCGGCGGCGGCGACTCGCAGGCTGAGCAGGCCGCCCATCGACAGCCCCACCGCGTACACCGTGCGGCAGCGCGCGCGCAGCAAGGCCACGCCGCTGATCACGTCTTCGTACCAGTTCATCCAATGCTGGCGGCGCATCATGGCCGGGCTGGTGCCGTGCCCGGACAGGCGCGGCCCGTAGACCGTCAGGCCCTGCGTGTGCAAGTATTCGCCTAACCAGCGCATTTCTTCCGGCGAGGCGGTGAACCCGTGCGTACATACGCAGCCGACCTCGCCCCCTTCCAGCAAAAACGGCTCTGCGCCGCGTCGAATGTGTGGAAGCTCATCCATAGGTGTTTTAAGTTGCTCCAATGACAGATTGCCTGTAGTCTACCATGCCGCCCGGCGAACGCCCACCGGCAATCGGTGGGAACGCCCACCGGGCAATCGGTGGAGAACAGCAGTATGTCCGGAATGGGCGAGACGGCGGAAACGCTGTTATACTGCATCCAACATGACGTTATGTGCTCAAGAGAGAGACGAATCGGAAGCCCTATGAAACGACATCTGCTGCCGCTCACCTGGATAGTTGTGATCGTTGTGCTGGTGCCGGTGCTGCCCCTTCACGCGCAGGATTCGGTCTTTCCGCTGCCCGCGCCGCTGTACATTTTGACATCGGAACATGTCGTGCTGCGCGTGGACCCGGCCACCGGCGGGCAAACCGTGATCTCGCCGGAAGGACAGCCCATCACCGATTTTGACATCGCGCCGGACGGCGAGTGGTACGCGTACCGCTCCTCGCAGAATAATGCCGTTGTCGTCACCGAGATTGACGGGCAGAGCGGGTTTGTGGTCGAGTTCACGGATTCCGCCCTGCCGCCCAGCGGCCCGGCGCAGACGATTGCCTGGTCGCCGGATGCGACGCGCCTGGCGTATATCCTGCCGCAGGGCGTGCGCATCGCGGAATTGGGCGCGGGCGATTTTGGCGAGATGCTGGCCAGCACCATTCAGGGGACTTGGGTCGAGCTGTACTGGGACGGATTCGACGCGCTGATCGCCAGTGACGCCGCCGGAAACACGACACGCATTAGCGGCACGTCCGGCCAGTGGACGGTTGAGTCGGTCAGTATGGCGGCACGCCCGCAGCCGGTCGTGCCCTCGTACCTGGACACGCAGGGCGTCATGCTCTCCGACAACACAGCCGTGCCGGGCACGGCGGGCGCGCTGGCGTTCGATTGGGGACCGCTGCCGCCGCCGGTCGTCGATGGTCTTGATCTGCCCGCCGACCTGTATTTTATCGCGCCGGATGACGCCGGGATCGCGCAGGTCTGGCGGCTCCCCGCCACCGGGGACGCCGCGCAGCAGGTGACGGCTGCCGGCAACGCGGTAGTGGGATACGGGATCGCACCGGACGGCGAGCGGATCGCGTATGTGGCCGGGGACCGGCTGGTGACTGCCAACCTGGACGGCTCCGACCGCCAGGAACTTGCCATGCTGCAAGATTGGTACGTTTTCCCACGTCCGAAATGGAGTGCGGATGGGATGCGCATCGCGTACGACGATAAGCGCGGCCTGTGGATCGTTCCGGCTGATGCGTCCCAGCCGCCGCGCCTTGTCGCGCCGAGCGTCCCCTTTGACCAGAATACCGGGCCGGCCAGCGTGCACGTCTACTTTGACCCGCGCTGGAGTCCGGATGGCTCGCGGCTGCTGGCCGGCGTGGGGTATTACGAAGGGGCGGGTCTGGCCGTGGTGGACCCCGCCACCGGCGACGCGATCGATCTCTCGCCGGTCGGGACGAGTCTCGGCACCTGGACGGATGACGGGCGGGTGCTGACGTGGGCATCCGGTTTCGGCTACCAGACGCCGGGCCTGTACCTGCTTGATCCGGCCAATCCCGATGCCGGGCCGGTCAGTGTGTTGGGGCCGCAGCACCCGGTCGTTGACGTTGCGCCGGGCGCATCCGGCGGCTGGTACGCGTTGGTCGCGGCGACAGGTGGCCAGGGTCCGCAGTACGTGCGGTTGTGGCAATCCGATGCGCCGCAAGGCCCGTTCGGGCCAGCGAGCGCGGCGGCTGGCGGATTCATGCAGCAGCCGCAGGTGTTCGTGCCGGGGCCGGGCGCGGTCGATCAGGCATGGATCGCGGGGCTGCGTGCCATGCAGTACGGCGAACAGGGCGCGACCAGCGGCGATCTAATGCTTTTGGATGCACGCGGCGCGCTGGTGCAGGTGCGCACGACCGGGCGCGTCCAGGCGGTGCAGTGGGGCCGTTAGTGGGTTTGGGTCCGGACCACAAAGGAGGGTGAGATGGCCGAGCGGATTCTGGTCATTGAAGATGAGGAACGTATCGCGCAGTTTTTGAAGCGCGGCCTGATCTACGAAGGGTATCGCGTGGACGTGGCGTATGACGGGCAGACCGGGCTGGATATGGCCCGCGACCAGCCGCCCGATCTGATCATCCTGGACTGGATGCTGCCAGGGCTGGATGGGCTGGAAGTTTGCCGCCGCCTGCGCGCGGCGAGTGATGTGCCGATCCTGATGCTCACCGCGAAAGAGGACGTGCAGGGTCGCGTGCAGGGCCGATGATTACCTCGTCAAACCGTTCGATTTCGACGAGTTGATGGCGCGCATCCGGGCGTTGTTCCGCCGCGCGATGCCGTCATCGCGGCCCGAAGTGCTGCGTTTTGCAGATCTGACGCTGGACACCGGCACGCACCGCGCCCAGCGTGCCGAGCGATACATCGACCTCACGGCCAAAGAATACGAACTGCTAGAGCTATTTTTGCGCAATCCGCGCCGCGTGCTGACGCGCGAGCTGATCTTCGACCGCGTGTGGGGTTATGACTTCGGCGGCGAAAGTAATATCATCGAGGTGTACGTCCGCTATTTGCGCCAGAAAACCGAGGAACACGACGAGCCGCGCCTGATCCACACGGTGCGCGGCGTGGGGTACGTGCTGCGCGACGACGATTGAAGCGGCGGAATACCAGTCAGGAAGGACCACAACCCATCCCGCCAATACGGTTTTCCCGCCAAACTCTCATGAGGCGCTAAACTTGTGATGCTACAATCGAACTATCTTACGGTGTGTCGTGTGGTAGCGTGTTGAACGTTCGATGACTGTCCGGACTCGCCTCACGTTTTTGTACGCCAGTTTGCTGGCGATTGCCATGTTGTTATTCAGCGCGGCCACACTCAGCGCGTTGAACTGGACGCTGCGCGGCCAGGTCGATGAAACGCTGCTCAAAGCAGCCAACGACGTCCACATGGAAGCGATGGTCGGCGCGGTGCCGCCCGAAAATCCGCTGCTCAGCCAATTGTTCATGTCGCAGATCAACAGCCTGGATGCACCAGGGCTGTTTGTGCAGATCTGGCTGCACGACGACCAGACGAACGCCCTCAACCTGCACGATTATTCGTGGACGCTGCTCGGCGCGGAGTTTAACGATTCGCTCGACCCGCGCGCCCTGGGGCAGGACCACGAAACACGCCGCGACGTGATGATCAACGGGCACCACATGCGCGTCGTGACCGTGCCGCTGGTGATCAACGGCCAGATACGCGGTTACATCCAGACCGGGCAAACGCTGCGCACAGTGGACGCGGCCATCGACCGCCTGCTGAAGATCATGCTGGTCGGCGGGGCGCTGACGCTGCTGGCCTCGCTGCTGCTGGGCGACTACCTGACCAAACGCGCCCTCCAACCGATTGATACCATCGCGCAGACGGCGCAGCAGATCACCGCTGCCGACGACCTGGGCCGCCGCATCCCCTACGATGGGCCGCCGGACGAGATCGGCCAGCTTGTCCAGACCTTTAACGAAACGCTCGAACGGCTCGAAAAGCTCTTTAACGTGCAGCGGCGGTTTGTGGCCGACGTTTCACACGAGATGCGCACGCCCCTGACGACTATTCGCGGCAACGCAGACATCATGCGCCGCTTCGGGTACGACGACGAAGCGATGGCGGCCATCGACAGCGAAGCGCGGCGCATGTCGCGGCTGGTCGAAGATTTGCTGCTGCTGGCAAAGGCCGACGCCGGGCGGCTGCCGCTCGAACGGTCGCTGGTCGAGATCGATACGCTGGTGCTGGAAATGTACAAGCAGGCGCACCTGCTCAGCGACAACGTCGAGGTGCGGCTGGGTACGATCACGCCGGCGCGCGTGTATGGCGACGCGGACCGGCTCAAGCAGTTGCTGCTCAACCTGGTGTCGAACGGCCTGAAGTACACGCCGGCGGGCGGCAGCGTGACCCTGTCCGTCATGCGCACGGACGAGCAGGTCCAGGTGTCGGTGTCCGATACCGGGATCGGCATCCCCGCCGACGATCTGAAGCACATCTTCGACCGGTTTTACCGCGTCGATAAAGCCCGGTCGCGTGCCAGGGGCGGCACCGGGCTGGGCCTGTCGATTGCGCAGTGGATCGCGGACGCGCACGGCGGCCAGCTCAGCGTGACCAGTGTCGTCGGCGAGGGGTCCACCTTCACGCTGACACTGCCCGCGCTGCCGGACGACATCCCGCCCGCTTCGATCCGCGATACAACCCCGAATCTGCCGACGATCCGGCTGCCGCGCTCGCTGCGCAATTCGTGACGGGCTTTGTTGATGCGGCACATCCTCAAACGTAGTCCTGCGGTCCTGGTGGTGATCGGTGCCCTCGCCGCGCTGGTAGTGATCGCGGCTGTGGCGCTGGCCCGCCACGAATCCGGCCCGGCGGGTCACCGCGCGAACGCAGGCCATCCGCCGCGTGTCGTGTATCTTGGCCCCGCCGATGCCTACGCGCGCAACCTGGTGCTGGCCGATCTGCAAACCGGGACCGTCACGCCGCTGACCGCCGTCCCCGATGGCGTCGAAGATTTCGCCGTCAGTCCCGCCGGCAACCGGATCGCGTATGCTCGCAACAACGACGACGGTACGACCGACATCTGGCTGCTGGATATTTCCAGCGGCGCGACGGTCCCCGTCACGCGCTGCGTGCGGGCGATGTGTTCGGCTCCCGCCTGGAAACCGGACGCCAGCCAGATCGCCTACCAGCGTCGTGAATTCGGGGGGGGCGACCCCGCACGCGCCACGCGGGTCTGGGTCGTCGATCTGCCCGCGCTGGACACGCGCCTGCTGTTTGACGATTCGCAGATTCTCGGTATGGCCCCCGCGTGGTCGCCGGACGGGCAGCGTATCGCGGTGTACGACCCGGCGCTGTTTGCGATCCGGGTGCATGACGTAGGGGCAGGGACCGACGCGCTTTTCGCCAGCGAAACAGGCAGCAGCGGCGCGTGGTCGCCGGATGGCACGCGGCTGGTCTACCCGGTGCTGGTGCGCGGCGTGTTGGGCCAGGAGTTTTACACGCATTTGCGGCTGGCGGAGCTGCCCACCGGCACGATTACGCCGCTCAGCGGGCCGGAGGACGCGCCGGTCGATGACACGTTCGCGGCCTGGTCGCCGGACGGATCGACGCTGCTGGTGGCGCGGCGTTACCTGGACGCGCGGTACACGGCAGGCAAACAGTTGTACCTGCTCGACGTCACGATCGGCTCAGCGCAGCCGCTGGTGGTCGATGCCGCGTATAACCATGCCGTACCGCGTTGGGATGTATCGGGCCGCCGGATCGTGTTTCAGCGTTTTTCGCTGGCCGCTGCCAACGCGCAGCCGGAGGTGTGGACCTTCGACCTGGATACCGGCACGCTCACCCGGGTAGCCGGTAACGCATTTTTCCCCGCGTGGCTGCCGTAATCAAACGCGCAAAATCTCCCCTGATCGTGTGATCTGTGCTAGGATTAACCGGTTTGTGTGGCCTGCCGTCAGGAGACTGGGTTTGATGACTGTGAGCGTGCATTCCGATTCCTTTGAAGGGCTGGACGAGGCGACGTACATGCGTCGCAAACGCGCCTGGGCGATGTACGATTGGGCGAACTCTGCCTTTGCGACGACGATTCTGGCCGCCGTGCTGCCTGCGTATTACAGCGGCGTAGCCGGGGCCACGCTGCCCTCGGAAGCAACCGCGACGAGTTATTGGAGCCTGACGCTGTCGATCAGCCTGTTGATCGTCGCGGTGCTGTCGCCCATCCTGGGCACGATCTCGGATGTGATGCGCGGCAAGAAGAAATTTTTGTCGGTGTTCGTGGGGATCGGCGTGGTCGGGACCGGGCTGCTCGCCTTCGTGGGGACCGGCGACTGGCTGCTGGCGTCGCTGCTGTTTGTGGTGGGGCGCGTTGGGTTTTCGGCGTCGATCGTCTTTTACGACTCGCTGCTGCCGCACGTCGCGCGGCCCGACGACGTGGACCGGCTCTCGACCACCGGTTACGCGATTGGTTACCTGGGCGGCGGGCTGCTGCTGGCGATCAACATCGGGATGATCTTTGTGCTCGGCGCAGAAACCGGCGCGCGGCTGTCGTTCGTCAGCGTGGCGATCTGGTGGGCGGTGTTTTCGATCCCGCTGCTGCGGATCGTGCCGGAGCCGCCTGCCGCCGCGCTCGCGCGCGCCGGGCAAAACGTGGTCCGCGCCAGCGTGAACCAACTGCGCGCCACGTTCGCGGACCTGCGGCAGTACCGCGAGTTGTTCAAGTTCCTGGTCGCGTTCCTGATCTACAATGACGGCATCGGCACGATCATCGGCATCGCCGTGATCTACGGCGCGGAACTCGGCCTGGGCACGCTGGAATTGATCGGCGCGCTGCTGCTCGTGCAGTTCGTGGGCATCCCGTTCAGTTTTGTTTTCGGGCGCATTCCCTATAAGGACGAGCCGCACCGCGCGTTTTTCCTGGCGTTTATTTTGTTGAACCTGGCGCTGCTGCCGGTCGCGGCATTGGGCGGCAAAGCCCTGCTGCCCGACGACCTGACCGGCGCGCCGCTGCCCGATTATCCGGCTGAGGGAGCGGCAGTTGGCACCGGCGTGTACACCACGACCGGCGACGCCGTCCGGCGCGGCGTGATCGCGCAGGCGGACTCTAGCCTATCGGTCGTGCCTGCGCCGGATGTGTGGGCCACCCGCACCGAACCGGATGCGACGTTTGAGGGCGATAAGCTGGTCTATGGCAGCGCCAGCGCGCCGGATGCCGCCTATTCCCTCACGTACAACGGGCAGCGTGTCGAGTTGTTTTACTCCGAAGGGCCGGATCGCGGCATTTTCCGCGTGATTCTGGACGGCGCGCCGGTCGAGTTTGACGACTCCGATAGCGACTTGCAGCCCGGCGAGATCGACGCGTACCGCAAAACCGTGCGCTGGAACAACCGCCTGACGATTGAGGCGGACGGCGCGGGCGTGCATACGCTGGTCGTGCGCAACACGGGCCAGCGCGATTCCCGGTCCGCTGGCACGCGCCTGGATGTGGGGCGCGTCGAGGTGCTGCCCCCGGCCCGGCGCGTGAATTTAGGCGTGGTGCTGGGCCTGTTGGCCGGGGTCGAGCTGGCCGCGCTGGCGCTGGCGTGGGCGGTGCTGGGGCGTCTCGTGGCGCGGTTGGCCGGTACGCTTAACACCAAACGCGCGGTGCTGCTGGCGCTGTTGATCTATTCCGTGATCGCCACCCTGGGCTATTTTGTCGATTCCGTGCTGGAATTCTGGTTACTGGCATGGCTGGTCGCGGTGGTGCAGGGCGGAAGCCAGGCGCTCAGCCGCAGCCTGTACGCCAGCATGAGTCCGCGTGCCAAGAGCGGGGAGTTTTTCGGCTTTTTCAGCGTGATGGAGAAATTCGCGGGCATCATCGGCCCCGCGATCTTTGCGGCGGTGGTCGTCGTGTTTGACAGCAGCCGCCCGGCGGTGTTCAGCCTGATCGCGTTGTTTATCCTAGGCGGCTGGCTGCTCACCCGCGTCGATGTAGACGAAGGCCGCCGCGCTGCCCAGGCGGAAGACGCCGCCCTGTTTTCCAGCGGCGCGGTGAAGGGCGATCCGGCAGCGCGGTAGTCCGCGTCAGGCGAGAATCAACACGAGGGACGGTTCGTTATGAACGGTCCCTCGCGTGGGATCAGAGGTTACCAGCCCCGGCGGTTAGGCCGGTGTGCTGGGGCTTGCCGGTTCAGTCTGCTGAGTCGGGGGTGTCATCGGGCCGAAGAAAAACTGCCCATCAGACCCCGGATTCAGGCCGTTGAAGAAATCCTTCAACTCCGGGTGTGCGTCGAAAAAACGCTGCATGTTAGGCATCATGTTATCCGGCATCATGCCGCGAAAACTGGGGTTGCCGTTGGCCGAGCCGCTGTTCGGGCCGTTGAAGTAGAAGTGGAAGCCGGGTTCGGAACGGCGCGAGCCGTTGGGAGCCATCGGCATCAACTGGTACGGGTGCGCCTGTTGCGCGGCGCGCGGCCCCAGGACTACGTCGAGCGTCATTTCTTCGCCGTCGCGGATGATAGTCAGCGTCACGGTGTCGCCTTCTTCGTAGGCATACAGGCGATCCGACAGGGTGCGTTCCTGGTCGACCACATCGCCGTCAACCTTGATCACGACGTCACCAACCTGCAACCCGGCTGTGGCGGCGGGCGTGTTGTCGAAGACTTCCATGATCTGCGCGCCTTCTTCCACGTCGAGGCCCTGTTCCAGCGCCAGGTCAGGCGTCAGAGTCTGGAACCGGACGCCAAGTTGAGTCGGCGGGGTGACGACTGCGCCCTGCTGGTTGCCGTATTCCGGCTGAACGGGGATCACGGGCAGGTTCAGCGTGATGTCGAGCGAAATTTCTTCGCCGTCGCGCAGCACGGTTGCGCTGATCGGTTCACCGCTGTTGTAGTGCAGCAAGTACATCAGCGCGTTCAGGTCCATGTCGGTGACCGCTTGGTCGTTCAGGGCCGTGACCACGTCGCCTGCCTGCAAGCCCGAATCGGCCAGCGGCGAGTCGTCCGCAATCTCGTCAATGGCGAGTCCCTGATCGTTCATGTGCGCTTTGAGGCCCAAGACGTTGAGCACGGAACCCATCATCGGGCCGGTGATCGACGGCTGCGCGGGTTCGGATGGCTGCGCCATCTCTGCCGGACGTTCGCCCAGGGTCACCGTGACGTCGCGCGAGTCGCCGCGATATTCGACGGACAGCGTGACCTCGTCGCCGGGCACGTACCGCTGGATGGTGTCAACCAGCGATTGCGCGGAGTCGATTGGCGTTTCATCGACGGCGGTGATCACGTCGCCCGTCCGCAGCCCTGCGTCTTCGGCAGGCGAGCCGGGCACCACTTCAGTGACCGCCGCGCCGCTGGCGTCATCCGCAATGCCGATGCCGAGCCAGGGGGTCGCGCCGTTCTGCTGGCGGGTGGTGGGGTCGGGCGTCTGGCTGGCTGCGCCAACGGTCATGACACCCAGGCTGCCGAGCGCCAGGGCCAGCACCACGATGACTATCAGTGTTCGTTTTGTCATAGCTTCTTCTCTCCCTATCAACAGTTTTCCAGTACTACTCTCTCTACTCTGCCGCTAAATTGTAAAAACTATGTAAACCAATCCTTAGAATGTCCTTAGAAAATGACATTCGGCTTTCAGCGATCAGCAGGGCGGCAGGGGCGTTTGCCGCGCCTGGCATGATGTACGGATAGAAACTCAATCCGCTGCGCCAGCGTCAAAGGCTAGACCGCTGGCCGGGACGGCATCGTAATCGGGCAGATCGGTGTCGATGCGGCGCAGCGGCGCGAAGAGGTACGCACCCAGGCAGCTCGCGCAGCCCAGCGCCGCCGTCAGGAGAAACATCAACCCCATGCCCGCGCCGGGTCCGACGCCTACCAGCCCGCCAAATATGCTGTCCAGCGTGCCGCCGGGCATCATGGCAGGCTCGAAGACCCGGTCGGCCAGCGGCCCGGCCAGCAGGTAACCCAGCGGGCGCGTGACCTGCCCCCATGCGAACGCTGCCGCCAACACGCGCCCCTGGATATCCGGCGGCACTTTGGACTGCCAGATCGCGCGCTGGGCGCTGGTCATGAACGGGATGAAAAAGGCCGAGGCGAACGCCGCCGCGATCCAGGCTGGCGGCGTGCGGCCTGCTGCGAACAACGTGTCGCCGAGCAGAAACGACGCGGCGCAGAACGCCAGCACGCCGTGAATCTTACGCTTCGGCCCGTCCCAGATCGTGACGACCACACCGCCCACGATGCCGCCCACGCCCAGCGCCGACTGCACGCTGGACAGCACCAGTTCGCGCCCGCCACTGCGGGCCAGGATCATCGCGGGCAGCACGCCAAAATACGTGATTCCGGCGTACAGGAAAATCAGCATGTAAATCACTGTCAGGCCCAGCAGCCCCGGACGCTGCAAAATATACTGCGTGCCGAACGCGAGTTCGCGCCGCAAGCCAAGCTCGCGCGCCTGCGATCCTTCCCGTGACGCGCACGGGCGCGGAATCTGCACGGAGAGCAGCGAAATCACCGCCGCGCCCAACGTCCCGAGATCGACGAGCATCACGCTGCCCAGGCCGATTCCGTGCAGCATCAGGCCCGCCAGCACCGGCGCAAGGATGTTGGTCGCATCCCAACTGAGCGAGCGCAGCCCATTGAAGCGGCTGAGCTGCGCGCGCGGCACCAGGACCGACATCGACGCGTTATAGGCGGGATGCTGGAACGCCTCAAAGAAGCCGGTCAGGGCTTCCCCGGCGTACAGGTGCCAGATTCGTAATTCTCCCGTGCTGTAGAGCGCCAGGAAACTGAGCGTGATCAGGCCCGCGCTCAGGTCGGCAGCCAGCATCACGCGCCGCCGGTCCCAGCGGTCGACCAGCACGCCCGCTGCCGGACCGACCACGACGTACACGATAAACGAAAAAAAGCCCAACAGCGCGAGCGTCGTCGCGCGCCCGGTTTGATCGTACGCCCAGATGAGCAGGGCGAAGCGCGTCATGGCTGTGCCCAGCGTTGACAGCGCCTGCCCGGTCCAGATAATCATGAAGATGTGCGTTCCCCGGTGATGGTCCATGTGAATGATTCCTTCCTACGCGTGCTGTGATGGGCCTGCGTGAAACAAAAAAAGGTCACGGGGCGCTGCCCGTGACCAGTATGGCGTCAATGGTTTAGTTATTGAGCGTATTACTGATGGATAGGCACGCCGTTATAGAGCGCGCCCGAAGTGCCGCAGAAAGAATCAGAAAACAGGAGGGAATCGTGTAAGATGATCATGGGGGTGATTATACGTGGCGTCTATCCGTTTGGCAAGAGAGAATCGGCGGGGTAATCGCGTCGTAACTGTATGCGCCCGTGTCCGCGCTCGTGGTATGGTCGGCGGTGTGACTGCCTGCACGGTGCGCCGTATACCGGCGCTGGGGCGCGCGGCACGAAAGGGAACTACCATGCTTGACCGGTTATTCAAACACCTGGACGATCAGGTTGAACGCCGCCGTGACGAACAGGTCGCGTTTTTGCAGCGCCTGGTCCGTGCCCGCAGCGCGAATCCGTTCACGCCGGAAATCTCCGATCCCGGCCAGCCAATCGAGCGCGACGTGGCGCACCTGCTGGCCGACCGGCTGCACGGGATGGGCCTGTCGCCGGTGCTCAGCGGCGTGTCGGACGCGCGGCCAAACGTGGTCGCGCTGTGGCCCGCCAACGGGGCGGGGGAGGCGCGCTCGCTGATTCTGAACGGCCACATGGATACCGTCATGCCTGGCCCGTCGTGGACGCGCGATCCGTTTGGGGCAGCGATTGACGGCGGTCGGCTGTATGGACTGGGCGCGTTGGACATGAAAGCATCGCTGAGCATGTGTCTGTTTGCGGTGCAGGCGCTGATCGACGCGGGCGTACAGCCGGGCGGCACGCTGGCGCTGGCCTTCGTGGTCGATGAAGAACCCGGCGCGTATTCGCCGTTTGGCTCGGCGTACCTGCTGGAACACGATCTCGCGTCGTTCACGAACGGGACGGCAGCGGCGTTGGTCGCCGAGCCGATGAACGACAACGTCACGATTGGGCACCGGGGCGGCTATCGCTTCCGGCTGGTGGTCCGGGGCGAAGCAACCCATACCGGCCTGCTGGCCTGGGAGCGCGGCGAACGCGGCCACAACGCGATCACGGGCATGGCGCGCGCGATCATGGCGCTCGATGGGCTGGCGCTGCCGTATGCGGTGACGCCCGCCTTTCCCGGACGGAAGCCGGTCTTCACCTTCCCAACGCTGATTCAGGGTGGCGTATCGATCAATGCCGTGCCGGATCAGTGCGTGGCGTATGGTGACGTGCGCCTGCTGCCGGGCTGTGACGCGGCGGCAGTCGAAGCGGCGATTCGCGCGCGGTTGGACGCAGTGGGCGACCTGGTCTACACGTTGGAGCGGTTATTGTTTGTCCCGGCGGTTGAGATTCCGCCCGATCATGATCTGGTCGAGTCCCTGGCGCGGCAGACCCAGGCCGTGACCGGGCGCACGCCTACGCGGTTGGGCTGCGGTCCCTGGAACGATGGTTGGATGTTCATCACGCGCGGGATTCCGGCGATCTGCGGATTTGGGCCGAATGGGGCGGGCGTACACGGGCCGGATGAGTACGTCGAGGTAGACAGCCTGATCGAGACGACGCGCGTCGTCGCGCGGGCCATCGTGGACTTTCTCGGCATGGTATGACCGGGTTTCTGGCTGCGGCAGCGTGCCGGACTTGGTGTAATCCCCGTTTTGTTATATCCTGAGAGTGTGATCGATGGTATAATGGATTAGCACATGCGTGCTAAATTCGCCGTTCGTAATCAAGGTCGGTGACTGGTTTTTGACGATGGTGGCGAACACGAACGACGACTCACGGCGGTCTGCGCGGCGTCCATGAGCAGCCCCCGGCGTGCGACGGTAAGCGGAATTTTGCGTAAAGAATGATATGATCCAGCATAAATTTGCCGTCCGATTTTTAATTCCGGTTTGTGGATAGACGGTAGGATGATGTGGGTGTAGGACATGGCAAAGCTATTCGAACGACGGCAGAACGACGACGACGAACGCCCCGACCCGGCACGGCCTCCCCGTCCCCGGCGGGATGACGACAGCGCCAGCGGTGGCGGCTGGTTGTCCCGGCGTGGGGCAAGCCCCGGCCAGGAGGATGATTCGGACGATGATTTTGGCTTCGTGCGTGACCGGTTGGGTGGGCGGCGCAGCTTTGACGGCACGCCGGGACGTACCCCGGATCGCGCCCCGCTGGGCGGGCCGGATCGGGGATCACCCCGCGATCTGAATCAACCCTCTCGCGGCGGGAGTCGCCAGGCCGAGTCCGATCAAGGATCGGGCAGGTTTGGCGGGTTCATGCGCCGGGGCAGTGACGCGGACGATCCGAAACCCGGCGGTCCTGCGGAGCGGCGCGCCAGCGCCACCGGGCGCTATTCGCCGCCTGCCGGGCGCGACAACCCGGCGCGTAGCTCGCGCAGCGGCAGAGGCCCCACCGGCGACAAAAAAGATGATGACAAAGGACGCCTGGGTTTTCTGCGCCGCAGCAAAAGTAAAGACGATCAGGACGCCCAAAAACGCGGCGGACCCGATCGCAGTTCCGCCCGGCGCGGGCCGTTTTTGGGCGGCAGCGCGACGGATGATGCGACATCACGCGGCGGCCCGCTGCGGAGTTCGCGCCCTGGCTCGTTCAGCGCGCGTGACCGGACCGGGAATCGCCCGCCGCCCGGTGATCCGGTGCGCCCCGGCGCACCACCGGATCGATCCCGCAGCCCCCTGGGCGGCGACCGTCCGGCCAGCCCGTATGGTGACCGCACGAGTCCCGGCGCGGCGGATGCGAACCGTCCCGGCGGGCTGCGCAGTTCCGGTTCATTTCGTGATCGTACCAGTCCCGGTGCGGGTGATCCGGCGCGTCCCGGCGGGCTGCGGGATCGACCCGGCCCCCTGGGTGGCGACCGTCCGGCCAGCCCGTATGGTGACCGCACGAGTCCCGGCGCGCGGGATGCCGTGCAGCCCGGTGGACTGCGGGACCGGTCCGGTTCTGTGAGCGGCGACCGCCCCGGCAGCCCGTTCCGCAGCAGGGGCGTTGATGACACGGCGCGGGATCGTCCATTTAGCGGCGCGGCGCGGCCCGACTCGCCGCGTTCGGCATCACAAAGCCGGGCGCTTGCCGACCGCAGCCGCGCGCCGGGGGCGTTCGGCAGGCCCGGCGACGAAAAACGCGACGACAAGAAAAAGTCGAGCAAGTCGCGGTTCGGCCTGGGGCGTGGCGGCGGCAAAGACAAAGATCGCGCAAAAACAGATGACAAGTCGCGCGGCCCGTTGGGGAGCAGCCCGTCCCAACAGAGCCGCAGCGCCAGCAGCCGGGCCGGCACCGGGACGCTGGACCGGGGCACGTTCGGCGGCGGGGCCGTCGGTGGCCGGACGGCACCCGGTACCCCGGCGCGCCGGAGCCAACCGGCGGACCGCTCTGGTCGCGTGCCTGGCAAGTCGTCAGGCCGCTCGGCCCGACCGGCGGACACACGATCCACGCGCCGCAGCCGGGGCGCAACAGCCGCCAGACCCCTGCCGCGCGGCAAGGAACGCGGGGCGCTGACCGTTCACCAGGGGCTTGATTTTGAGCGCAAAATCGATCTGATCGGCATTGTGCTGGTTGCGTTTGGACTGGTGGCGTTTTTCTCCGTGATCCCGTCGATGTCATTCAACCTGCTGCCAGAGCCGCAGGGCGGCCTGACCGGGTCGCTCAATCACCTGCTTTCGCAGGTATTCGGCTGGGGCAAAATCGTCTGGCCGCTGGTGTCGTTTGTAGTCGGCGTGTGGTTAATGAAGGAGCGCTTCGGTGACCGGGAGGTCGAGCTGGATTATTTCCGGATCGTCGGCATGATCTCGTTGTACGCCTGCGCGCTGGTCTGGATTCAGATGCTGCAACTGGTCCGCGATACGGCCCCCTCGGTCGAGGCGTTCCGCCCGATCTCGTATCACCTGGCGGTGACTGAAGGGCAGGGCGGCGGGTGGGTCGGACACGAGATCTACGTCTTCCTGCTCAGCCAGTTGTTGGATTTTGGCACCGTGTCGGTGATGATCGCCTGGTTGGTGATGTCGCTCATGCTCACCTTTGACCTGTCGGTGGTCGAGCTGTGGGGTTACGTCGCCAGGGTGCTGAGCGTGTTCAGCATCAGCAGCCCGGAAGACCGCGCTCGCAAGCGGGCCGCGCGTGAGGCGATGACCGCCGAAATCGTCGCGGCCATGCGGCCCGGCGACGGACCACGCCAGCTCCCGCTGGATAAAGCATCCGCCGCGAGGGAAACCGTCACCGCGACAGCGGTCGCCGCCGGAGTCGGTGCGGCGGTTGGCATGGCGCGTGGCGCGGCGGACACACCAGCCGCGCCGGGAGAGGCTCCCGCCGGTGACGCTCCGGTACGTTCCGCGCCCGTGATCAATCGTCGTGGTGGGGGCACCAATGGCGAGCCTGCCGGAATCGACCCGGACCCTGCCGAACGTGACGCCGCGCCAGACGGTTTGCGCGGACGTCCGCGCCCCCTGGCCGCAGGCGTGGGAGCCGGGGATGGCGATCAGGCAGGTGATGATCAAGTCGGCGTGCCGCGCACACCGTCGCGCCGTCGCATGCCGCATTTTAAGCGCCCACTTGACGAAGACGCCGACGAGGCCGCCCCCGGCGGCGCTGCTGGCGGTGCCAGTGGGGGGACTGCCGCCGAAACGCCAGCGCTGGTTGCTGCTTCCGCCGCCGCCCGCCGCACGGGCGACCAACAGCCAGAAGAAATCGCTTCGACCGATTCTGACTCGGATGAAAACACCGGGCGGCGAGGCTTGATGCGTTTTCGCCGGGGCAAAGCCGGTGACGAGTCAGCCGAACCCGAATCGAGCGAAACGGCTGGCGAAAAAGCGACCCCAGACAGCGCGCTCTCACCGGACGCCGGGCGGCCCCGTTTTGCGCGCCCGCTGCGCGACGAGGCCCGTCCGCTGCGCGACGGGGCGGGCACTTCACGCGCCGATCAGCCCACCACCGGCGAATCCGGCGCGGACTCTGGCGCTGGGCGGATGCCGGGCATCCCGGTGCCACCGGGGCGTCGTTTGGGCACACGGCCCGGCGAAACCGAGTCGGGCGTGTCGCAGCCGGATGCTGCGCAAGCCAGGATCGCTGCGCCTGGTCGTGGCACGTCGAGCGACGGATCGCGCGATGCTGCGCCGGAAAGTGAGCCGAGTGAGCCGCGCGGGCGGTTGGGGCGATTCTTACCGGGCCTGCGCCGCGCGTCGAAATCGAAAGGCCCTGACGAATCCGGCGATTCTGCGGGTGCGGCACCGGATGCCAAAACCGCCGACGCGGGCGAGTCGCCAGACGCCGCCCTGCCGGGCCGCAGGCCGCGCCGGTTTGCCGCCGGTGACGATACCGGGCCGGACCAGCCGGAAGCGGCGCAAAATGCGGCGCAAGACGCCGCACAGGACGCGGAGCCGGGTTCCCCGCGCCGTCGTGAACTGGCGGGGCGTGAGTTCGTACGCCGTCCCGACCAGGCGCAAGAAACAGGCCCGCGCGCGACGCAGGAAGTCGATCAGCCGCCCGGCCCCTTCAGCCGCTCGCCGGACGCGGCGCGCCGCCCGGTATTTACCGGGCCGGATGAGTCCATCGCGCCGCCTGCCGGGCGACCGCCCCAACCGGAAACGCCGGATCGGGGTGAGCGCCGCTCGCCACGCAGCGAGCCGGATAAACCTGACGCGCCGTCCAGCGGGCGGCCAGATCGATCTGAAGCGCCGGATCGAGATGAGCGCCGCCTGCCCGGCGTGGTACGCGCTGCCGGGGCAGCCGCCCTGCTCGGCGGGCTGGACCGGACCCGCGAGGATCGCCCGGCGCGTGAGCCGGATCAAGGTCCGCCGCAAGCCGGGCGTCCGTCGCAGGAAGCGGACCCGCGAAAAGACTCAGGTCCGCCAGGAAATGTGAGCCTACGACAAAACCCAGTCCCACAGCCCGCAGCAGGCTCGCAGAGTCCCAGGCTACCAGGTGCAGGCGAGCAGACACCGGATACGCCTGCATCCGGCCCGCCGAATCCGGCGGAACGGCGGACTCCATTCGGCGCGGATCGGAAGCCGGGTGAAGCGGCTGACGTGTCCGGCGAGACGCGTGCCCGCCTGGTGCCGTTTGGCGCGGCCCCGCCTGGACTGCGTCCCAGTCCGGCGGCGGACGCGGATCGTCCTGACGACGCTGGCGCTGACGACCCGCTCGACGAGCCGCCCGCGCGCCCCGCGCATCCCGATCCACTGAGGCGGCGGTTTTTACCGGGCGCTGCGCCGGATGCTGGGTCGCAGGCCGGTGCTGCCGGTCCCGATGCACCGTCCCGGCTGGCAACCGGGCGGCCCGTATCCCCGCCGAGTCGCCAGGCTGAGGCGCGTGGGGCGACCGGCGAGCAGGCAACGGTCAAAACCGAGCAGCCAACGGTACGGGCCGAACAACCAACCGTCAAGGCTGAGTCGCAGGTCACGCCGTCGGAGACGCCGGTCAAACCTGCCGGCGCGATCAAGGCTGATACGCCCGCTCCGGCTGAGTTTGCCAAGCCCAGCCCGCCACAGCGCGCGCCGGACGCGCCCGTTTCGCGCGTCAGCCCGGACGTCGTGCGCCGCCGGGCGCACGAGCCTGCTGCCGCCGTCGGCAGAGGTGATAATGCGCCGCAGGGCAACGCGCCGAATGTTCCGAGGACGACCACGACGGTCCACGCGCCGGGCAAAGTGGCCTACGAGCTGCCGGACTTCCGCAGGCTGCTGCGGCAAGGCGACGAACAGCGCATCAACGACGAGATTCTGCTGGACAAGGCGCGCGTGATCGAAGATACGCTGGCAAGTTTCGGCGCGCCCGGCAAGGTGGTCGAGGTTAATCCCGGCCCGGTCATCACCCAGTTTGGCATCGAGCCGGATTACGTGATCCAGCGCGGCGGCAAAAAACAGCGCGTCAAGGTGGGGCAAATCGCCCGCCTGGACGCCGACCTGGCGCTGGCGCTGGCTGCCAAGTCGATCCGTATCGAAGCGCCGGTTCCCGGCAGGGGTTTTGTCGGCATCGAGGTGCCGAATGACGAGGTCGCGCTGGTCGGCCTGTACGACATCATGGATTCGCCCGAATTCCGGCGCATCGATTCCAAGCTGCGTATCGCGCTGGGGCTGGGCATCGACGGCACGCCGATGGTCGCCGACCTGACGGCGATGCCGCACCTGCTGATCGCGGGCACGACCGGTTCCGGCAAGTCGGTGTGCGTCAACGCGATCATCGCGTGTTTGCTGCTGAGCAATACGCCCGACGACGTGCAGTTCATCATGGTCGATCCCAAACGTGTCGAGCTGACCGGCTACAACGGCATCCCGCACCTGGTCGCGCCAGTCGTGGTGGACCTGGAGCGGATCGTCGGCGTGCTGCAATGGGTCCAGCGTGAGATGGAGGAGCGCTACCGCAAATTCGCCGCGATTGCCGCGCGTAACATCATCGATTACAACAACAAAATCGGTCCCGGCGAGCGCCGGATGCCGTATTACATCGTGGTCGTGGATGAGTTGGCCGACTTGATGATGCTCGCGCCGGACGAAACCGAGCGGCTGCTGGCGCGGTTGGCGCAGATGTCGCGCGCGACAGGCATTCACCTGATCATCAGCACGCAGCGGCCCAGCGTGGATATCATCACGGGTCTGATCAAGGCGAACTTCCCGGCGCGTATCGCGTTTGCGGTGGCTTCGTCGGTCGATTCGCGCGTCATCCTCGACCAGCCCGGCGCTGAAAAGCTGTTGGGGCGCGGTGACATGCTCTACCAATCGCCGGACGCAGCGGCCCCGCTGCGTATGCAGGGCGCGTTTGTCTCCGACGAGGAGATCATGCGTATCGCGCGGTACTGGAAAGGGCTGATGCTCGATCAGGCCGACGCCGCCGGGGAGCGTGACACGTTAACCTCGCCCAGCCGTGACGCGCTGGCGACCCCGCTGAATACCGACGATCCGCGTCGCAAATCCAGCCCGGCGCAGCATACGCTGTGGACCGAAGACAGTATGGTCGATGAGGATGGCGACGGACAGGATGACATGTACGGCGAAGCGGTCGAGTTGGTGCAGCGGCTCAACAAGGCGTCGATCTCGCTGCTCCAGCGGCGGCTGCGCATCGGCTACACGCGCGCCGCACGCCTGATCGACCTGATGGAAGCGGAAGGTATCGTCGGCCCGCCGCAGGATGGCAGCAAACCGCGCGAAGTGCTCAAGCACAAAGCCCGCCGCGATGGCGACGACTGATCGGCAACTCCCTCACCCCTAAGTCCCCTCTCCCATGTTCCATAGGAGAGGGGATTTTGCTCGTATCGTGTTTCCCCCTGCTGCCCGGTGTGCAAGGCGGGAGAGGGTTATTCGCTCGTCGCCACCGGCCCCCAGGCAAGATAGTCATAGGGCGCGACGGACTCCGCCGTCAGGTACTGCGCGTAGTCCGCTTTGCCTTGCAGCTCGTACCCGAAAAATGCGGTCGTGAAGTGTAGCAGCGCCATCTTGACCGGCTTATTGTTGGCATCATCGAAGATCGTCTCGTGGCCGCTGCCCACCATCGTGAGCATATTCAGGTCGTCTGCGCCCATGTGTTCGTAGATGTTCACGGCGTCCATCGCGTAGGGGCACGTCTGATCCTCCGAAAACCCGACGATCAGGATGGGACGCGTGGCAGCCGCCAGTCCCTCGTCGCCGAAGAGCATACTCCGGCAGGGAGCCATCGGCATCACCGCACGGATGCGCTCATCGGTCATGGTGGGCCACACGGCGTCCTCGGCGACCGGCTCAAGGTATTGGTTGCGATACGCGACGACTTCCTCCCACCGTGCACCAAATTCCTTGCAACTGGTGTTCGACCCTGGAATCGAGTAATCCGGCGCTGGTGCGGACAGCCCTTGCGGGTCGTTGGCGGCGCACCAGTCCAGCAAGGCAGCGGGAGTCACCTGCGCTCCGGCCATCATCACCGTCGTAAACGCGCCATACGAATAACCGGTGACGCCCACCGTGTCCGTATCAATAATGCCCTCCAGCGTGTCCGGCGCATCGGCCAGGGCGTTGAGCACATATAGGATGTCCAGCGGGCGGTTAATCGTATTGGGCCACATCGGGTCCGGATCATTGTGATTGATCGACGCGACGACGAAGCCATACGAGGCCAGGTGCGGCCCGATGCCAAATGTCTCGTTGGCGTTGGCCCCTAAATAATGCGAATAAAACACCAGCGGATACGGCGCAGCGCTGGTATCGGGCGCTGCTTCGTAGGACGGTATCATGTACGACGATTTCCCCGCGTCGGCGGGATACCAGATTAACGCTTCAAGCTTGCGCCCGTCCCGGCTGTCGTCAGTAAACGTCAGGCTCACCACGCCGACGCCGAACGGCCCTTTTTCCGCCAGGGGCAGGGCGGGCGGCTCCTGGGCGGCCAGTGGGCGGAGGGGCAGGATCGCTACGACGATCACCAGCACGACCACGATTTTTCTCCAACTCATGATTGTCTCCTTGCAGGTCACTATGTTATCGGTCGGTGAGCCGCGACAACGATGGGGCTGCTGTGTGGTGAACGAGAATAAGGAAGCAACGAGAGCGGCGATAGACTCGCATTATGGGGTGATGGGCGTTTCCATGCAACCCGGCGCTGATCGGACCCACAGTCTCACGCTGGCAGCGCATCCGTTCGCCCGTTACAATAGCGTCCGTAAGCAGAACAAAGGAGCGGACGCGGTGACACTATCGGGCATTTTGAAGGGCTTGAATCCACAGCAGCAGGCCGCCGTAACGGCCAGCGACGGGCCGATATTGGTCCTCGCCGGGCCGGGCAGCGGCAAAACGCGCGTCCTGACGCACCGCATCGCCTACCTGGTCGAAGAGCGGCAGGTGTGGGCGTCACACATCATGGCCGTGACGTTCACCAACAAGGCCGCCCGCGAGATGGAAAGCCGCGTCATGGGGCTGTTGGGCGGCTCCGGCAAGCTGGACGGGCTGACGATTGGCACGTTCCACGCCATCTGCGCGCGGATTCTGCGCATCGAGGCGGACTACACGCCCTTCTCGCGCGAATACGCGATCTTCGACACCGCCGATCAACTCGCCGTGATGAAACAAGTCATCGCGGAGCTGAATTACGACCCCAAGCGCACCACGCCGAACGCGCTGCTAAATCGTGTCTCTGCTGCCAAGAACGAGTTGATCACGGCCAACGAGTTCCAGCCGGACGACTTTAAGGACGAAAAGGTGCGCCGCGCCTACCTGCGGTACGACGAGCTGCTGCACGCCAGCAACGCCCGCGATTTTGACGACCTGCTGCTGCATACCGTGCTGCTGTTCCGCGATCACCCCGACGTGCTGGAACGCTACCAACACCGCTACCATCACGTGCTGGTGGACGAATTTCAGGATACCAACATGGTGCAGTATGCGCTGGTGCGGCTGCTGGCCGGGGAACGGCGCAACCTGTTCGCGGTGGGTGATCCAGACCAGAGCATTTACGCCTTTCGTGGGGCGGATTACCGCAACGTGCAGCGCTTCCGCCAGGATTACCCCGATACGCAGACGATCCTGCTCGAAGAAAATTACCGCTCGCACCAGGCGATTCTCGACGCGGCGACGGGTGTCATCGACCAGAACACCGACCGCACGCCCAAAACGCTGTTCAGCCAGCGTAAAAAAGGCCCGCTGACGTACGTCTACGAAGCGTATAACGAGGACGACGAAGCGCGTTACGTGGTCGAAACCATCGCGGAGCTGGTCGCGCGCGGCGAGTACAAGCCCGGCGAGTTTGCGATCATGTACCGCACCAACGCGCAGTCCCGCGCGGTAGAAGACGCGTTTTTGCGCGCCGGGATGCCCTACCGGCTGGTCGGCGCGACACGCTTTTACGCCCGCAAAGAGATCAAGGACGTGCTGGCCTACCTGCGCCTGATCCACAACCCGGATGACAACGTCAGCTTGCAGCGCATCGTCAACGTGCCGACGCGCGGCATCGGGCTGAAAACGCTCGAAACGCTCGACGTGTGGGCCGGCGATTTGGGCGTGACGCCGCCGCAGGCGCTCACGCTGCTGCTGGACGAGCGGATTGACGCGCCGTTCAACAAACGCGCGCGTAACATGCTGGTCGAGTTCGCGCAGTTGGTCGAGGGCTGGCGGCAGGTCCGCCACGAGGTCCCGCCGGACGATCTGATCTCGCTGGTGCTGAAAGACACGGGATACCTGACCTATCTTGACGACGGCACCGAGCAGGGCGAGAGCCGCATCGAAAACGTGCTGGAATTACGCGGCGTGGCCGAAGGCTACCGGGGGCTGCCGCTCGTCACCTTTTTGGAGGAAGTCTCGCTGGTGTCGGACGTGGATACGCGCGACGACGAAAGCGCGCCGAGCCTGCTCACCTTACATTCCGCCAAGGGGCTGGAGTTCCCGGTGGTGTTCATCGTCGGACTGGAGGAGAACATCTTGCCCCATGCGCGTTCCATCGGGCCGGAAAAGAATCCGAACGCCACGCCTGAGGAACGCGAAACCGCCCGGCAGGCCATCGAGGAGGAGCGCCGCCTGTTGTACGTGGGCATCACGCGCGCCAGGGACCGGCTGTTTCTGGCTTATGCCACGCTGCGCTCGCTCTACGGCGACAGCCGCGCGAATATGCCGTCGCGTTTTTTGTACGACATCCCCGAGGCCGTGCGCGAGGGTGCCCCGTTGAGCAAACGCGCGCGTTCCGAGTTTGACCGGCAGAGTTACACGTCGATGACGACGTGGGCCAGCCGCGCCGCGTCCGCCGCCGACCGGCGCGAGCGCCGGTCCGAGCGCGAATCCAAATCCACCCAACGCTCGACGCGTTTTAAGGCCGGGGACTGTGTGTGGCATGCCAAGTTTGGCGAGGGCGTCGTGGTCAGCAGCCGCCCCTCGTCCGGTGACATGGAACAGGTGGACGTGTTGTTTCCCGGCGAGGTGGGCCAGAAAACGATCATTGCCGATTTTCTCAAACCGATGGACGCATAACCGCCAGCATGACGAAAGGTACCGGGATGCCCACACTGTTACTGGTCGTGATCATGGGGCTGCTGGGCGGGGTCGCCGTCGGGCTGCAAGGGCCGCTTTCCAGCCTGATGAGCGACCGCCTCGGCCTGATGGAGAGCATTTTTATCATTCACATCGGCGGCGCGATTCTGATCGGGGTGCCGCTGTTGGTGCACAGCGGGGGCAACCTGGCTCAGTGGCGCAGCGTGCCCTGGTACGCGCTGCTGGCGGGTGGCTTTGGGCTGGTCGTGATCAGCGCGGTCAGTTTTGCCATCCCGCGCATCGGCGTGGCGGCAACCGTGACGCTCATCCTCGCCGGACAGATGCTGGTCAGCGCCGCCGCCGACCAGTTTGGCTGGCTGGGTGCGGACACTCGCCCTATAGACCTGACACGCCTGGTTGGGATTCTCGTGCTGTTCCTGGGCGTGTGGCTGATCGTGCGGAAGTAAACCGCCGGGGCGTATTCAGGGAACTGGTACCCGGCGCGCGACGATTCGCGGCCCCATCCGTACAATGAAATAGATCGTCTTCACACGCAAAGGGGGTTTTTCCATGACGGACACGCTCAACAAAAAAGTATCACGCCGCACGCTGCTGCGGATCGGTGGCTGCGCCGGAATCACGGTGGCGTCGTGCGGTGTCGCCGGGGTGGTACTCGAGACGCAAACCGACTTGTTCGACCGACTGCTTGGGATCAGCGATACGCCGCTGCTCGACGATCCCGACGCCTGGACCTACGCCGATCACACGCTGACGCTGGCTCTCGACCGGATTCCTGACCTGGCCGAGCCGGGCAGCGCCGTGCAGCTCGATACCGAGTCCGTGCCGGAGCCGCTGCTGATCGTGCATGGCGTGGACGGCGCGTATTACGTTTACGTCAACAAGTGCCCGCACGGCAGCCGCAAAATCGATCCGTACAAAGGTGATCTGCGCTGCACGAGTATCAGCCGCTCGACGTTTGATTACGCGGGGACCGTGCTTTCCGGCCCGGCGGATTCGCCGCTGACCACCTACACGGTTGAGCTGGCGGGTGATTCGCTCGTGGTCACGCTGGCATAGCCAGATCACGTCCCGGCAAACCGCGCGATCACGGCCTCGAATGCTGCGTCATAGTGTGGGGCGAGCATCCCCCAGTCGAACGCCGTGACGTGGGCGCGTAACGCGGCGTGATCGGCTGCCGGATCGGTCGCACGCGCCCGCGAGCGGCGCAGCACGCGCTCTAACACATCCAGCAGGCCCGCCTGGCCGCGATACAGCGTGTCAACGTGCAGCGCCTCCGGCACCAGCGCGGGATAGTTCAGCCGGTCCGGCAGCACTGGCCAGCAGCCGCAGTAGATCGCCTCGACCACGCTGATCCCGAAAAAGTCCTGGTTGGACGTGCTGATCACCGCGTCCGCGTCCCACAACAGCCGCGCGTAGTCGGCAAACGACTCCAGGTAGCCGTACTGCACCACGCGCGCCCCTAACCGCTCGCGCGCCGCCTCAAATTCGGCGGGGTCCTGGCGCGTGTTTTCGCCCACCAGCGCGACCTCGAACGGCACGCCGTCATCCGCCAGCCGGTACAGCGCCTTAAAAAACGCTTTCGGATTCTTATCGTATTCCCACCTGTGATTCCACACGATCAACGGGGGGCGAGTCGGGTCACGGGGCGCAGTCGGGCGGTGGGCGTCGAAGCGGCGCAGGTCCAGCCCGACCGGCAGCACGGCGCAGCGCGCGTGCAGCGCCGCGACGGTGTGCAGATTCGTGTGGTCCGGGTAGTGTTTGAGCAGGCGCGGCACTTCCGCCAGGAAAATGTGGCGGTGAAACGCGCTGTTAAAGAACACCGCGTCCGCCGCCAGCGCGCTGGCGTAGTTGATAAACGCGTAATGTTCTTGCAGCTTCTGGCGCGGCCCCGGCGGGTAGGTGAGCTGGTTTTCGTGGAAATACACCGCGACCGGCATCTGCGCGGTGAACGGGCGCGTCAGCGCCAAAAACGTCGTCAGGTCGAGCATGTCCGACGCGACGATCAGGTCGGGTATTTCGTCCAGCGCGCGGAACCGCTCGGCCAGCGTCACCGCGCCGCCTAACATGCGCCACTGCCAGAACTGCCCTTCCAGGCTCAGCAGGCGCACGGCGTGGGCGCTGTGCGCCTGGTAACCGCGCATCCACACGCCGTGCGATCCCGTGTCGTAGGGTTCGACCAGCAGAATCCGCATACTGCCGCCTTTACGGGCCGATCATCGGCAGATTGGATGACAGCAGCGCGGTCATGGCCGGGCCGCTGTACGGATCGCATTCCGCCGGGACGATGCGCTCGGCCACGGCTGCGACCGGGTTGGCCGGGTTGAGCGTGTTCCACGTCAGGCGCGATAGCTCGCCGATGATCGCGGTCGAGCGCTCGAATTCGAGCCAGTCGCGCCCGTAGAGCACCGCCACGAACACGTACGCGCCGTTTGGCCCGATCACGATCCCGGCGTCGCCATGCGTATCGTTGATCCAGCCGTGTTTGTGGATCACGCGCGTCCCGGCGGGCACGCCTGCCTCAAGGAACACGCCAATCGAGTTGGCATCCATCGCGTAGAGCATCTGGCGGCATTCCAACGCGTTGAAGTCGTTGGGGAAACGTTCCATCAACAGGCCGCTTTCGTTCGACGCGCACTGGTAGATGCCCGCCAGCAGCCAGCCCAGGTCTTCCGGCACCACCTGGTTATACGCATCCGGTCGGGCGCTGTCCTGGTCCGCGCCGGTCGTCAGCGTGCCGAATCCGGTCGGCGCAGGTCCGTTGGGGTCGAGCAGGTATTCGCGCATGATGAACGTACCGCGCAGCCCCAGGTTTTGCAGCATGGCCGTCACGCGCTGCGCGCCGCGCTGGCTGTCACCCTCGCCGATCAACGCGAGTAGTTGGTTGGTGGTGATGTTCTCGCTGCACATCATCGTATCCGCGATCAAAAACGCCTCATCGCGTGAAAGCGGCCCGCTGTGCCGCTGGAAAAACGCGGTCAGGATCGCGATCTTGGTCAGGCTCATGCCGCTGTAAGCGACGCCGCCGTTGAGCGTGAAGGTATCGCCGCTCGCCAGGTCCAGCACGAAGACAGACGCCATCTGGTCGGAGTAGGGCACGAAGTTCTGCTGGAGCAGGTAGTTGTGCATCGCGCTGCCCAGCGTGGCAGCCAGCGCGCCCGCCGCCTGGGGGGCTGTATCCCAGGGCGCGCCGTCCACGATGACGGTTGGCGGGGTCGGCGTCAGGGTCGGGTAATTGAACTGCTCGGCGTTGGTCACTGGTACATCGTACAGGTTGCCGGTCACCTCGACGATATCGCGGAAAATCCAGCCGGTGCCGGTCGGGGAGTCGGCCAGGGCGATGCGCAGCCAGGGAAAGAGCGCGTGCCGCTCCAATACCTGAAAGCTGGCTCCTGCTGGCGCTCTGGTGATGATCGGATACTGTAGGTCCGGCCCAAAGCGGATGTTGGCCTCGCCCAGCGTGGTGGCGACTGGGCCGGTCAGGGTCGGGCTGGCAGCCAGGGTACGCGTGGCAGCGGGTGTATCCGTCAGGACCGGCGCGGCAGTGCCGGGCGGGATAGGGCCGGTGACGGTTGGCGTTCGGGTCGGCTGCAACGTGGCGGTCGGTTCGCCGACCGGCGGGAAGCCGGTGACGACCGGCAGCAGCGCGCGGTCCCCGGTGACGGTCACCAGGTCGGCGTACACCCATGCTACACCCGCCGGCGTGTCGAGTTGCAGCCAGGGGACGTAGGTATGGCGGGCCAGCACGCGGTAGCGCGTTCCGGTGGTGATCTCACCTACCGGCTGGTAATCAATGCCCGGCCCGCTGCGTAACATGGCCTGCCCGATCGCTTCGGCGTAGACCTCCGGCGCGGGTGTACCCTGCGGCGATCCACTGAGCGCGTCGATAGCCGGGGCCGCCGCCAGCCACCCCACCGCCAGAATCACGAATCCGGTAAGCGCGAGTGATAAACGTGAGTGCATACGCTGCCTGCCTGTCGAGTGCGCGGGCCGCTGCCCGCTCCGCTAAAACGAAAAGAGCGATCCGCCACGCATGGATCGCCCCCCAAGTATAGTGCCTGCATGAGCGTGAGAGGACTCGAACCTCTAACCAATGGCTTAAAAGGCCACTGCTCTGCCATTGAGCTACACGCCCTGGTGAAACTCGGCCAAGTATAACACAAACTCGCCGCTTTTCAATGTCGGAATTTGCCCGTTTTCCGCTTAGGCGGGCGATCTGGTTTATGCGGTTTGCACAGGAACCAAATTTACAAAATTATGCCAGTCCGTAGTATTATTAAGGGCGCTAGCCTGCCTGGTACGTCACCGGCATTTAAAGTCTACAGTTTTACAAGCAGAACGAGGAGAAAAAAGTCTATGACAAAGAGGAGACGTCTGATCGGGCTGTTATTAGTCTTTGCCCTGATCGCCGTACTGGCGTTGGCCGCATGTGGCGGTAATGACGATAACAAAAAAGAAGCGACCTCCACCGCTACGGAAGAGCCAACGGTTGAACCGACCGTTGAACCGACCGTAGAGCCAACGGTTGAGCCAACGGTTGAGCCAACGGTTGAACCGACCGTAGAGCCAACGGTTGAACCAACGGTCGAGCCGACAGTCGAGCCGACGGTCGAACCAACGGTTGAACCGACACAAGAACCAACCGTCGAACCGACGGTTGAACCCACTGTTGAACCGACAGTCGAGCCGACCGCAGTTGCGGCGGCCCCAACCGGCATCGAAGCGCCCGATCTGATCGACTGCACGCAGCACGATCTGAGCGGCCTGAAGATCGGGTTGGTGACGGATGTTGGGCAGATCAACGACAAGAGCTTCAACCAGAGTTCCTGGGAAGGCGTATTGGCAACGGAGACGTGCGGCGCGAAGGTGGACTACATCGAGACGCAGGACGCTGCCGACTACGCGGACAACATCGCGGAGTTTGCCGAGAACGACTACAACATCATCGTGACGGTGGGTTACGCGTTGGGCGTGGCGACAAGCGAAGCAGCGGTCACGTATCCGGACGTGACGTTCATCGGGGTGGACCAGTTCCAGGCCGAGACAGTATCGAACGTGGTCGGGCTGGTGTTCCACGAGGATCAGTCGGGCTTTCTGGCGGGTGTGCTGGCAGCACGGCTGACGCAGACAGGCACGATTGCGGCGGTGTTGGGCACGGACCAGGTGCCGCCGGTGGTGGCCTTCAAGGAAGGCTACGAGGCGGGGGCGCGGTATGTGAACCCGGACATCACCATCATATCGACGTATCACCCGGGGTCGATTGACCAGGCGTTCACGGACCCCGAATGGGGAGCGACGACAGCCAAGCAGGCGTTGGACCAGAATGCGGACGTCGTGTTTGCGGCGGGCGGCAAGACGGGCAACGGCGGGTTGATCGAAGTGGCGAACGCGGTCGGTGCGGATGGACCGCCGCCGTTCTGCATCGGCGTGGACTCGGACCAGTGGCTGACGGTGCCAGAAGCGCACGCGTGCCTGGTGTCGAGCGCGATGAAACTGCTGGACGTGGGCGTATCGGACATCATCGTGCAGACCGCGGACGGTATGGTCCCGGCGGGCAACTACTACGGCAAGGCGGCGCTGGCTCCGTTCCATGACCTGGCGTCCGACGTGCCGGAAGACGTGCAGACCGAGTTGGTAGATGTCGCCGCGCAGTTGGCGGACGGTTCGCTGTCCACCGGCTACGGCGTGGCAGCGGCTGAGCCGACGGTCGAACCAACGGTTGAACCGACCGTAGAGCCGACAGTCGAACCAACGGTTGAACCGACCGTAGAGCCGACCGTTGAACCGACTGTAGAACCAACGGTCGAACCGACCGTTGAACCGACTGTAGAACCAACGGTCGAGCCGACGGTTGAACCAACAGTCGAACCCACTGTCGAGCCGACTGTGGCACCGACCGAAGAGGTCGCGATGGCTGCGCCCGATCTGATCGACTGCACGCAGCACGATCTGAGCGGCCTGAAGATCGGGTTGGTGACGGATGTTGGGCAGATCAACGACAAGAGCTTCAACCAGAGTTCCTGGGAAGGCGTATTGGCAACGGAGACGTGCGGCGCGAAGGTGGACTACATCGAGACGCAGGACGCTGCCGACTACGCGGACAACATCGCGGAGTTTGCCGAGAACGACTACAACATCATCGTGACGGTGGGTTACGCGTTGGGCGTGGCGACAAGCGAAGCAGCGGTCACGTATCCGGACGTGACGTTCATCGGGGTGGACCAGTTCCAGGCCGAGACAGTATCGAACGTGGTCGGGCTGGTGTTCCACGAGGATCAGTCGGGCTTTCTGGCGGGTGTGCTGGCAGCACGGCTGACGCAGACAGGCACGATTGCGGCGGTGTTGGGCACGGACCAGGTGCCGCCGGTGGTGGCCTTCAAGGAAGGCTACGAGGCGGGGGCGCGGTATGTGAACCCGGACATCACCATCATATCGACGTATCACCCGGGGTCGATTGACCAGGCGTTCACGGACCCCGAATGGGGAGCGACGACAGCCAAGCAGGCGTTGGACCAGAATGCGGACGTCGTGTTTGCGGCGGGCGGCAAGACGGGCAACGGCGGGTTGATCGAAGTGGCGAACGCGGTCGGTGCGGATGGACCGCCGCCGTTCTGCATCGGCGTGGACTCGGACCAGTGGCTGACGGTGCCAGAAGCGCACGCGTGCCTGGTGTCGAGCGCGATGAAACTGCTGGACGTGGGCGTATCGGACATCATCGTGCAGACCGCGGACGGTATGGTCCCGGCGGGCAACTACTACGGCAAGGCGGCGCTGGCTCCGTTCCATGACCTGGCGTCCGACGTGCCGGAAGACGTGCAGACCGAGTTGGTAGATGTCGCCGCGCAGTTGGCGGACGGTTCGCTGTCCACCGGCTACGGCGTGGCAGCGGCTGAGGGCGAAGCTGAAGCCACTCCGGAAGCCACCGAAGAGCCGATGGTGGAGCCAACGGTCGAGCCGACCGCAGAACCCGAAGCCATGGCGACTGAAGAAACCGAAACCGTTGCCGGGCAGAGCGACTTTGGCGTGATCAAGGTCGGCACGAACGCCGAATATCCGCCCTTTGAGTTTGTGGACGAAAACGGCAACATCACCGGCTTCGACTACGACCTGATGAACGAGATCGCTTCGCGTGCCGGGTTTGAGATTGAATGGGTTAACACGCGTTGGGATGGCATCTTCGTGGCGCTGCAATCGGGTGAATTCGACGCCGTAGCCAGCGCGGCCACGATCACGCCTGAGCGTGAAGAGATCGTGGACTTCTCCAGGCCGTACTTCAACGCAGGCCAGACGATCGCCGTCAAGAAAGATCGCGCCAGCGAAATCCAGGGACCGGACGACCTGGCGGGGTTGCGTGTCGGTGTCCAGGCGGGCACCACGGGCGACATTCTCGCCAGCGAACTGCCGGGCGTGGAAGTCGTGCGTTACGACGAGATCACGCTGGCGTTCCAGGCGCTGGGTACGGGTGACGTGGATGCCGTGCTGAACGATGGCCCGGTGAGTGCCGAGATCATCGCCAACAATCCCGACCTGAACGCCGTGTTGGTCGGCGATCCGCTGAGCGACGAGTTTTACGGCATCGCCGTACAGCCGGATGAGCCGCAACTGCTCGACGCCATCAACCAGGCGTTGGAAGGGATCATCGCGGACGGTACGTACGCCGAGATTCACCTCCAGTGGTTTGGCACCCAGCCGTCCAGCATGTTCATGCCAGCCAGCACCGGATCGGCTGCCCCGGTCAGTGACCTGGGTGTCGTGACGGTCGGCATCAATGCCGAGTATCCGCCCTTTGAGTCGGTGGACGAAAACGGCGACATCGTCGGCTTCGACCCGGACCTGATGAACGCCATCGCCGCACGGGCGGGCTTTGAGATCAACTGGGTCAATACGCGCTGGGACGGTATCTTCGTGGCGCTGCAATCGGGCGAATTCGACGCCGTATCCAGTGCGGCGACGATCACCGCCGAGCGTGAAGAGATCGTGGACTTCTCCAAGCCGTACTTCAACGCAGGCCAGATGATCGCCGTCCGCAAGCCGGATGCCAGCACGATCACCACCGCTGACGATCTGGCGGGCCGCCGCGTGGCGGTCCAGGCGGGCACCACGGGCGACATTCTCGCCAGCGAACTGCCGGGCGTGGAAGTCGTGCGTTACGACGAGATCACGCTGGCGTTCCAGGCGCTGGGTACGGGTGACGTGGATGCCGTGCTGAACGATGGCCCGGTGAGTGCCGAGATCATCGCCAACAATCCCGACCTGAACGCCGTGTTGGTCGGCGATCCGCTGAGCGACGAGTTTTACGGCATCGCCGTACAGCCGGATGAGCCGCAACTGCTCGACGCCATCAACCAGGCGTTGGACGAGATCATCGCAGACGGCACCTACCGCGAGATTCACCTGAAGTGGTTTGGTGTCGAACCGCCGAGCATGTTCCAGCCGGCGATGTAAGGTGTGTCACAGCGCGGGCAGGCAGGTGGCTGCGGCCATGCCTGCCCGCCGGTCGGGCGGTCCTTTCAGGGGGCCGCCTGTTTCCTCTTGGTTGGGTGCTGTAACCTCGATCATCGTATCTGGATTGGTAAGGTGTCGGTACTTAGTTTTAATGCGACACAACTAGGCAGCAGCGCGCCGGGCCGGTTTCGCCCTGTGCCGACTTCTGCTATCATCCGATTTCACCTTCCGTGCTCTGTTCACCATGCGAGAAAAACCCATGCCAGATGAAAGAGTCCGTACCGAACAGAATCAGCCTGCTAATCTCCCCCCGCCTGCCGACGACGATGACGAAGGGTTAGAGCCTCCAGGCCCCTACGACCGGGTCATTATCTGGGCCGCCGGGCTGCCCTGGTGGGCGATTATCCTGGGTGTGTTCGCCGTCGTCGTATTGTATTCGATGCTGACCTCGGCGGCCTACCGCCGCGTGATCGAATCGCTGACCGACGATCCGCAGGTCACAACCGATGACCTGTTCCAGGTGGTGCAGGTGGTAGGCGAGCCGACGATGGTTGTCGGGCGTTTTGTGGGCGAGACACAAGACTCCGTCGAAACCGTGATCGACCAGATGCTGTCACAGGTGATCAACAGCGAGCTGGTCACGCGTTCCGGGTTCATCGAACGCGAGACGGCGGCCACCCTGACGATCCGCACGACGGATGGACTGCTGACGATCCCCAAAACCCAGATTATCGACGAAGAACGCACCGAAGACCGTAATGGGACCCAGGTGACGCTCACCTATATCGATCGTGTCACCGTCACGGGCATCATGACCAACCGCAACGATAAAACCATGACCATCCGCACGGTTGACGAAGAAAGCGTGACGTTTGACCCGGCGCGTATTCTCACGCGCGAAGAGTCCGTGATTCCGTGCGCCGCCGACGCCGGGCCGGACTGCGAGCCGCGCACGGTGGTGACCGTGCTGCGCCAGGGTGAAACGTTCAGCGGCAGGCTGAAGACGCTGAGCAATACGAACCTGAGCATGGAACTGGCGGATGGATCGTCCCAGGAAGTGCGCCGCAGCGATATCGACTATTTTTACGTGCCAACGCTGACGATTGCCGTCAACGAGGCGCGCGCTGGCAAACCGGTCCAGACGGGTGAAGACGTGCGGGTCGCGTTTGTCGAAGGGACCGACATCACCGCCGCGCTGGACCAACTCAACAATCTGGATGACGTGCCGGTTCCCCTGCGTTACAGCGAGGGGCAGGCGATCGTCGTATTGGTGGGTTACCCGGACGTAGACTCCGCCCTGCAAGCGACCGGCGCGGGCGAGGTGAGCGGCCTGGTTTACCTGGACAGCGGGCCGGACCGCCTGAGCGTGCAGCAGTGGGTCCGCCAGCACCCGGACGCCGGAGTCGTGCTGCCTACGCCGCCCCGCGAGTGCGAAAAAGACTGCCAGGTGACCGTGAAACTGGTCGATGAAGCATTCACCGGGCGGATTGCCAAAGAAAGCGCCAACGCGATCACGATTGTCACCCAGGAGCCGGAATACGTCGTCATCCAGCGCGACAAAATTGTCGATGACCGCCGCATGGAGCCGGGCGTTTGTGCACTGAACAACCTGCGCGGCTGTAACGCGGGTATTTTCCTGACGCTGCGCGTAACGTTTCAGGCGTATGCGCTGGCGTTGATCATCGGCCTGTTGTTTGGGCTGCTGCGCGTGCAGCGCAACCCGGTGTTATATGCTGTTTCGACGTTGTACGTCGAGGTGATTCGCGGCATCCCGCTGCTGGTGATCTTGTTGTATGCCGGGTTCGTGGTCAGCCCCTGGCTGCGCGACCATACGCCGCTCGAATTGAGTGACGAATACGAAGCGGTGTTGGGCCTGGCGTTTGGGTACGGCGCGTTTATTGCCGAAATCTTCCGCGCCGGGATTCAAAGCATCAGCCGGGGCCAGATGGAAGCGGCACGCAGCCTGGGCATGAGCTACCCGCAGGCGATGCGGTTCGTCGTGCTGCCGCAGGCGGTGCGTGTCGTGCTGCCGCCGTTGGGCAATGATTTTATCGCCATGCTCAAAGATTCGGCGCTGATCTCGGTGCTGGCCCTGCCGGACCTGCTGCAATTGGGCCGCCTGTACGTCTCGCGCACGTTTCGCGCGTTTGAGGGCTACAACACCGTCGCCATTCTGTATCTGATCATGACGTTGTTCCTGTCAATGCTGGTGCGCGTGATTGAACGCCGCTCGCGGCTGCCAGGCTAGCGTGGAGCGAATCCAATGAGCACAACGCACAACAATCGTGGCGAACCCATTATCCACATTCAGAACGTACACAAACGTTTCCACACGCTGCGCGGCACCGTCCACGCGTTGAACGGCGTCAGCCTGGACGTCATGCCGGGGGAGGTGGTCGTGGTGGTCGGGCCGAGCGGGTCCGGCAAAAGCACCATGCTGCGCTGCATCAACCGGCTGGAAGCCATCGACGGCGGCAGCATCATCGTGGACGGCATCCCGCTGAAGGGCGCGCGCAACATCAACAAGGTGCGGACCGAGGTCGGCATGGTGTTTCAGAGCTTCAACCTGTTCCCGGACCGCAGCGCGTTGGGCAACATCGTGCTAGCGCAGCGCGTCGTGCGCAGGCGCAAAAAGGCCGACGCCGTCAAAAAAGCGCATGATCTGCTGGCGAAAGTTGGCATTCCTGAAAAAGCCGATGCGTACCCGGGGCAGCTTTCGGGTGGGCAGCAGCAGCGCGTGGCGATTGCGCGCGCGCTGGCGATGGACCCCAAGATCATGCTGTTCGACGAGCCGACCTCCGCGCTCGATCCGGAAATGATCAAAGAAGTGCTCGACGTGATGCTCGATCTGGCCAAAGAGGGTATGACGATGGTCGTCGTCTCGCACGAAATGGGCTTTGCCCGTGCGGCGGCGGATCGTGCCGTGTTCATGGACGGCGGCAAAATCATCGAAGAGGGTAAGCCGGACGTGCTGTTCGCGAACCCGTCGCACGAGCGTACCAAGCTCTTTTTGAGCAAGATTCTGTAGAAACAGCCCTCACCCCTAAATCCCCTCTCCCATGTAGCCATAGGAGAGGGGACTTAATCACGGTCCGATCCGGCTTCTCCCCGCGCCTGCGTGGCGGGAGAGAAGCCGGGAGTGAGGGCCATCAGGCGAAAGCTTAACGCCCGGCGTAATGGGCGGCAATCGAATCGACGCGGCCCCCATACGACTCCCCAAACAGGTTGAGGTGCGCCAGGACGTAATACAACTGGTAGAGCGCTCGCCGCTCGCCGTAACCCGGCGCAGGGTAGGCGGCCTCGTATGCGTCGTAAAACCGCCCGGAAAACCCGCCGAACAATTCGCTCATGGCGAGGTCCATCTCGCGGTGGCCGTAACACACCGCCGGGTCGATCAACACGGCGTCCCCGTTGGCATCCACCAGGTAATTGCCGCCCCACAGATCGCCGTGCAGCAGCGACGGCGCGATGGTCCCATCGTCGAGCAGGTCGGGCAGCCGGTCCATCAGCCGCGTGAGCAGGTCTTCGCGGCGTTTGGGCAGCCGCCCGCTGCGCCGGGCCAATTCCATCTGAAAGCCGATGCGCTGGTCGCGGTAAAACGCGGTCCAGCTTGGCGATTGGGCGTTGGGCTGCGGCAGGCGTCCGATGAAGTTGTCACGGTCCAGGCCATGCTGGGCGGCGGTGTGGCGGTGCATCTCGGCCAGCGCCGTGCCGAAGCGTCCCATCGTATCGTGAGCGCCGGATGCGCGGCCTGTCTCGACCCATTCCAGCACCAAAAAGGCCGGGCACGCGTCCGCCGCGTCACCCTGCGCGACCACCGCCGGGACGCGGACCGCGCCCGCCGACGCCAGCAGCCGCAGCCCGTGCGCCTCGCTGGGGAACATGGTCGGCGGTGCGCTGGTGTGCCACTTCACAAAATAGGGGGTGCCGGCGGCAGTCAACCGGGCCGCCTGGTTGATGTCGCCGCCGTAGACGGGCCGCGCGTCTGTGATGGGCGCGCCCAACATCACCGCCAGCCGGTCGTGCAGCGCAGCGGGGATCGCCATGACTACAACACTTCTTCCGCGCGGATCGTGTCGAGCAGCGCCGCCGCGCCGCGCCGCACCAGTTGGTATACGTCCTCAAACCGGCCATCGTAATAGGGGTCGGGCACGTCGCGGGTCGGCATGTCTTCTGCGAAATCCAAAAAGCGCTCGACGACGACCGGGCTGCCGTCCGGCAGCATCTGGCGCACGTCGGAGAGATTCGCCGCATCCATCGCCAGGATGTAATCGAACCGGTCAAAATCGGCGGGTGTGATCTGCCGCGCGCGCCCTTCGTAGGTGATGCCGTGCTGGCTCAAGATGCCGCGCGTGCCCCGGTGCGCGGGTTCGCCGATGTGCCAGCCGCTGGTGCCCGCCGAATCGACCTGGATCGAGTCGCTCAGCCCGGCCTCATCGACCAACTGCTGGAATACGGCTTCCGCCATTGGCGAGCGGCAGATGTTGCCCAAACATACGAATAACACACGTACCGTCATGCAGGGTTATCTCCTCGTGATCACTGGCCTTTCGACGGTAACTCTAACACGTTATGCGTTTAGATCAAGGGCCGGTATCAGGCCCGGCGCGTGCGGACGCGCAGCGCAAAAAAAGCCAGCGCATACATGAGCAGCGCGAGCGTCAGGCAGGCGAATAGACCCTCTGCCAGTGACGTATTGTTCCACCCGCTGTTGAGCAGGTCCCGCATGGCTTGCAGCACGTAGGTGATCGGGTTCAGGCTGGCCGCCGTGCGCAGCCAACCGTCGAGTAAGTCAAGCGGCACGAAGCTGGCTGTCAGGAAGGTCAGCGGGAAAAAAATGAAGCTCGCGCCCTGGGTCGCGGCGGCGTTGCCGCTGCCCAGCGCGGCAGACACGGTAAACCCGGCAAAGCCGGTGCCCAACAGCACCGCCAGCCCGATCACGATCAACACGCCGGGCAGCCCGGTGACAGGATTCAGGCCCATCACAAAACCCACGACCACGACGACGGTTGCCTGGACGCCCAGCAGCAGCGCCCCGGCAAACATGGGGGCCAGCAGCAGCGCCGCCCGGTTGACCGGCGTCAGCAGCAGCTTGTCAAAATAACCGCTTTCGATGTCGCGTACCAGGTTTTGCGCGGTGATCCCGGCCCCACCCAACGAAGCGCTGACGATGGACAGCGGCAGGATAAAGCCGATGTAGCTCCCGCTCAGCTCCGGCAGCGATCCGGCGGCCTTGCCGAGCGTCGAATTGTAAATCACTAAAAAGAAGATGCTGATGCCCAGCGGGGGCAGCAGCGCTTCGGGCGTGCGGAAGATGGTGACCAGGTTGCGCCACGTCAGGATGCTGATCTGCATCAGGAAGCCCAACGTGCCGCCATGTGACGTACTCGGCGTGCGTGATTCGTTTGTCATGCTGAATATTCCTCGATTGGGTTGATACAGGCTGCTAGCGGGCCGGTTCGGCGGCTTCGGTGGATTTGAAGCGCTGGCCGGTGACCTGCAAAAAGACGTCGTCCAGGGTCGGCGCGGTGAGCGTCAGCGAAACGGGGTCCAGACCGGCCTGCTGCAAGTGAGTGACCACCGCCGGGACCCTCTGCGCGGCGTCGTCAAGGTACAGGCGCAGAGTCTTACGATCAGCTTGAATCGTGTCTGACAGCCCGGAAAGCGCCTGGCGGGCTTGATCTGCGGCGTCCTGGGTTTTGAACGTCACGTTGATCGATTCGGTGCCGACATTCGCTTTAAGCTCGGCGGGCGCGCCTTCGATGGTAATCGCGCCGTCGTCGATGATCGCGATCCGGTCGGCTAACACGTCGGCTTCTTCGAGATATTGTGTGGTCAAGAAGATCGTCATGCCCAACTCGCGGTTGAGCTTGCGCACTTCGTCCCACACGTCGCGGCGGCTGGCCGGGTCCAGGCCGGTCGTCGGTTCGTCAAGAAACAGGATCGCCGGTTTATGGACCAGCGCCAGCGCCAGGTCAAGCCGCCGGCGCATCCCGCCGCTGTAGGTGCCGATACGCCGGTTCCGTGCGTCTGTGAGTTGGACCAGCTCCAACAGTTCGCAGGCCCGCCCGATGGCCTCCTGGCGGCTCATGCCAAAAAACTGGCCTTGTATGGTCAGCATTTCCATCGCTTTCATCAGCGGGTCGAGGCCGATATCTTGCAGCGCCACACCCGCGATGCGGCGCACCAGATGCGCCTGGTGGACGACATCGTACCCGCCGACGGTCGCGCTGCCTTTGCTCGGCAGGGCCAGCGTCGTCAGGATTTTGACCGTCGTGCTTTTCCCGGCCCCATTCGGCCCCAGAAAGCCGAAAATCTCCCCCGACTCGACACGGAAGGAGATGTCTTTAACGGCGACGACGTTTTTCGGGTATTCCTTTGCCAGTTTTTTGACGACAATTTCACGATTTGACATGCCTGTTATCCTCAATAGACGAATGGGATCAATTTGTGCACGCGCGTGCGGTAGGCGGCATAAGCGGGGAAGGTACGCATCAGCCAGCGCTCCTCACGCCGCGATTTCACGTCAAAAAAGACGAACAGCGCCACCGCATAACCGAACGTGAGCACACTGGCGTTGAGCAGCGCCCATCCCATCGCCCCGACGATTAATCCGGCGTAGATCGGGTGGCATACCACGCCATACGCGCCGCTTTGCACCAGCGTGGCGTTGTCTTTGGGGTGGGGGAATACCGACAGGTTATCGCCCAGGCCAAACACCCCCGCCAGCGCCAGGACCAGCCCGATCAAACCCAGGGCCGCGCCCAGCGCCAGGCTCACGATACGCAGCGGGCCGGGCACATCAAGGTGAACGTCGCCCCAGCCGGGACCGAATGCGATCAGCGCGAACAAGATCGATTGCGCGACGACATACCATTCACCGCGCGAGTTTTTCCACCATGCCGGGTGAGGAGAATGGCCGGGCATAGAGCCTCCTGATAGGTAAACCGAATGCACAGTGGAGATTGTAACAAAGCGCGCGCCGGGTGGCTTGCCGGTCGCATCCGGTTGTATGCTATACTACGCAAATCGAGAGACGAACAGCAAGGAGCGAGTCCGGCGTGAGTGATCCGACTATCTACAAAGTGGTGCTGATAGGCGATGGCAACGTAGGAAAAACCAGCCTGGTACGCCGGTTCTGCGAGGGGAAATTTGACGAATCCCGGATATTGACGATTGGCGTGGATTTCCAGGTCAAAACAGTGCAGTTGGGCGGGCGTACGATTCGCCTGTCGATCTGGGATGTGGCGGGTCAGGATCGCTTCCGCTCCTTCAGGGACCAGCTTTATGCTGGGACGTTGGCCTGTGCGTTAGTGTACGACGTGACCGCCCCGGCCACGTTTTTTAACCTGGCGCGCTGGCGCGAGGAAGTGCTGGCCAGCGTGCCGGGCGTGCCGCTGGTCGTGATCGGGAACAAAAAAGACCTGGGGGCCGTCGTGCCGCCCGCCGAAGCCGAAGGATGGGCGAAACTCGAGGGGCAGATGCCGTTTTTACAGACCAGCGCGCTCACCGGCGAACGGGTCGAGGAGTTTTTTCAGGGCCTGGGTTACCTGGCGTATAAGTACCGCGAAATGCTGCAAGAAGTGGATAAGGTCCGCACGCAGGTGTTTGGCTCGCCTGGCGACACCCCGGAGTGATGGCTTCGCCATCCACCCGATCGGGGGATGCGCTTTCGCCGTTGTGATACTTTTGCTATAGTAGCGTCAGGGGACCATCTAGCGCCAAGGTGCAAAAACGGTGAGCGATCAGGACGAATTGGAAGACCTTTCTAACTCGCTGCTGCGACGGTTGTTAAACCAGGATACTGAACCGCGCGTGCCCGACGAGCCGCTGCCGGAGTCCGGCTCCAGCGTGCCGCCGGACGCGATGGTTTCTCCGATCCCTGGTTATACGACACCCGCGCAGCCTGCCGGTGATGAAGACGACGACGGGCCGCGCAAATCCCCGATTCGCCCGATCGTGCCGGACGAGACGGAACCCCAGCCGCCATTGGCCCCGACGCTGCCGGATCGGACCCCGCCGGAAACCCTCACCCCCCGCGAGCAGATGCAGCGCGCCGAAGAAGCTTTGATCCGGCTGCGCGAAAAAATGGCGAGTGTCGCGGCTGAATTCGCCGATGGTAAGCTCAACCAGGCGCAGTTTGATGCCATCTATGCCCGCTACAGCGAGCAGCGTGACATCACCGAGCGCCTGCTGACCCGCAACCCCGAAAGCCAGGCGTGGCAGTCGGTCGTGCAGTCGGGGCACACGCAGTTTCTCAAGCAGCACTTTGAGGCGCGCGTCTTGTCCTACGCGATCTACGACCAGGCGACATTTGAGCGTGTCTCGATCACCGGAAAAGTGCAGCTCCAACACGCGCACGTTAAGGCCGTGCTCCACCGGCTGCGGGCCGTGATCGCGGCGCGCGGGAATCCTGGCCCGGCGCTGCGCCAGCTCGATTCCGAGCGCACGGTGTTGTTTGTGCCGGGGGGTCTTACGGCGGCGGTCGTCATTTTTTCCCTGGAACCGGCGGCGGCCCAGATCGAGCGCGTGGTGGACATTCATCAGGACTTCGAGCGTGCGAATCAGTATGCGCTGCGCAGCCGGGAGTATACCGGCGGGCGGTTGGTTTATCCTCACCGCGCCTTGTTCGAGCGTTAATTCCCCATTACACACCGGGTCCACGACTGGTGTATGATCTACGGCAAGAGCCAGTGAGAAAGGGCTTATGTCTTCTGAGCCGGATTTTGAGATGCTGCGCGAGCGTATGGTCCGCGAGCAGTTGATCGCACGCGATATTCATGACCGGCGCGTGCTGGAAGCGGTGCGCCGCGTTCCCCGGCATGCGTTCGTGCCGGGGCCGTTTCAGTCCCGCGCCTACGAAGATGGCCCGCTGCCGATTGGCGACAACCAGACGATCTCACAGCCCTACATCGTGGCGTTGATGACGCAGATGCTCGAACTCACGCCGGATGATGTCGTGTTGGAGATCGGCACGGGGTCCGGTTACCAGACGGCGGTGTTGTGTACCCTGGCGCGGATGGTCTATTCGCTGGAGCGCTACCCGGCATTGGGCGAACGCGCCAACCAGACTCTCAACGAACTGGGATACCATAATGTCGAGGTGTATATCGGCGATGGCAGCCAGGGACTGCCGGATATGGCCCCGTATAGCGCGATCATCGTGACGGCTGCCGCCCCGGCCATTCCCGGCCCGCTGCGCGTGCAGATGGCGAACGGCGGGCGCATGGTGCTGCCGATTGGTGACCAGCGCCAGCAGTCTTTGCAGCGCGTGCGCCGCGTGAACGATTCGTGGCGGGTTGAAATTGCGATCCCGGTGATGTTTGTACCCCTGTACGGCCAGCACGGTTTCACGCCGCCCGATAACCCGCTGCCGGACGACGATAACCTCTCCCCCGACGATCTGCCGCACTAACAATCTATCCGCAAATTGCTGCGCCCACGTGAACCTTTTGTTTGACTTGCGCAGTCGCCCCCAACGTGAGATACACCCCGAATCTGGGAGCACTCGCATTTGCGTAGCCGGGAATGTATAATTTGCAGGCTTCTAATGACCCAGCACACAGTAGGAGAGGGTGTATGCGTGTTTCTGTTTTGCAGGAGAATCTATATCGGGGCCTCAGCACGGTGAGCCGGGCGATCCAGAGCCGTCCCACACTGCCGATCCTTGCCAATGTGTTGATCGCTACGGATGACGACGCACGCTTGCAGCTTTCCGCGACCAACCTGGAACTGGGGATCACAGCCTGGATCGGGGCGAAAGTGGATAACAGCGGTTCGATCACGGTCCCGGCGCGCACGCTGCAAGACCTTGTCAGCACGCTGCCGCCGGAACGCGTGGACATGGACCTGGACGTCCGCACGCTGACGCTGCACCTGACCTGCGGGGCCAAGTCGGCCAACATCAAAGGCATGGACGCCACCGAGTTCCCGCTCATGCCGGACTTCGACTCCGAGCGGGCGATTGCCGTTAACGCACGCGCGCTCAAAGAAATGATCGATCATGTCGTGTTTTCGGCGGCCAAAGAAGACAACCGCCCGATCCTGACCGGCGTGTTGATGCGCTTTGAGGCTGACGTGCTCACGCTGGCCGCCGCCGATGGCTACCGGCTGGCCGTGCGCACCGCCGAGCTTGAATTCAGCGTGGGCGACCAAGCGCCCGATGCGTTGATCGTCCCGGCGCGCACGTTGAATGAACTTTCGCGCATCATCAGTGAGGACGACGAAGACGTGTTGATCGGCCTGCCGGATGGACGCGGTCAGGTCATGTTCCGCCTGAACAACGCGCTGATCGTCTCGCAGTTGATCGAGGGCAAGTTCCCGGATTATGAAGCGATCATCCCGCGCCGCCACGAAACGAGCGTGCTGGCCTACACCGACGATCTGCTGGCGGCCTGCAAAAGCTCCGAGGTCTTCGCCAAGGATTCGGCCAATACCGCGCGGGTGCTGATCGAGCCGAGCGGCGCTGTGAATGTGCCGGGGCGCGTGATCGTGGCGGGTCAATCGCAGGAAAAAGGCGACGCGCAGGCTCCGCTGGACGCCAGCATCGATGGGCAGGCGGTAGAAGTCGCGTTTAACATCCGGTATCTGATCGACGTCTTGAGCGTGATCAAAGAGGATCAGGTCGTGCTGGAAACCAGCGGCCCCACGTCGCCGGGTGTGGTGCGGCCTGCCGGGCGTGATGATTTCATTCACGTGATCATGCCAATGTCCACCGGGCGCTAGCGCGTCCGGCGGCGGAAACGAGACCCACCGTGATCATTTTTGGGACACGAGTCCGGCACAAGGTCATCGGCGAGGGGCAGTTTTTCTGCCCCCGCTGCCAGGCCCAGCGCGCCTACCAGCACAAGCGTGCATCGCGTTATTTTGCCCTGTATTTCATCCCGATTTTTCCGATGGGGCAGCTTGGCGAGTATGTCGAGTGCCAGACCTGCGGGACGACGTTTGAACCGGCAGTGCTGACCATGAAAGCCGCGCCGCGCCCGCGTTCCGGTTCGGCTGATTTATCGCGCCTGATCAACTCGTTGGGCGAGCGGCTCAACGGCGGGATGCCGGCGGAGTACCTGGTCCGCGATCTCACGGCGGGGGGCCTGGACCCGGATATCGCGCAAGACCTGGTGAACAAACAACTCGCCGCCGGGCGCAAGGAGTGTCGGACCTGCGGCCTGACGTTTGCCCCCACCGTGACGGCGTGCGCGGAGTGCGGCAAACCCTTGTCGTAGGTGGCGCGACGGCGCGCGAAGGAACGCTCGCATGGGCAAGCAGATGAATTACCGGCGGTTGTATGACTGGCTCGCCCCGATCTACGGGCCTGCCCTGCGCGTGATTCCATTCTGGCGCACATACACCGAGGCGGCGCTGCCCTGGCTGCCGGACGGCTCCATTTTGGAGATCGGGCCGGGGCCGGGCGTGCTGCTGGCGACCATCGCGCGCACGCACCCCGTCACCGTCGGGTTGGATTTATCGCCCGGCATGCTGCGCAAAACCCGCGCACGGTTGCAGCGCCAGGCGCTGCCCGTACGGCTGGCGCGCGGCGATATCCAACGCATCCCGTTTGCGGGGGCCAGTTTCGACGGCGTCGTGATGACGTTTGCCTTCAGTGCCGTCCCGGACGGCGACGCGGCGATGCACGAAGTCGGGCGCGTGCTGCGGCCCGGCGGCGTGATGGTGTTGGTGGACGCGTGCGATCCCGGCCCGGAAAACCGTATCGCGCACTGGCTGGCGAAAGCGTGGGAGCAGTTCGGCGATTTCATGCGCGACGAAGCCGCCCTGATGCGTGCCGCTGGCCTGGACGTGGTCGAGCAGCGCCAATTTGGCGCTTTTGACAGTATCCGTATCACGGTCGGGCGCAAGCCGGATTCGGCGGGGGCCGGGCCGTAAAAACCTGCAAAAAACCCGTAAGAATCACACTGATTCGGTATGCGGCGGGCATTCTCACTTTACAGCCTGCCTGAAGCGTGGTATAACGGGACGTAACCTGCCGTGCCCGTGATCCGCACCTAGTTTTGAGCCAACACCCAAACGAAGGGCATCAAGGTCCAGGTATGAACGCATTAGGACTCGTTCCAAAGCGGGAATACCGGCTAGAAGCCCACCTGCGAAAGCAGGTTCAAAACGTAGCGGCACACGGCATGGCGGGAGGTCTTATCACGCGCTCCACGTTATCTCGTGGGGCGCTTTTTTGTGCGTAAAATGCTCTGGTCCGGCGGCCCGGCGGCAGGCGGAACCCCGGTAAAAACAGCCCATCCGCACGGTAATTAGCCGCTCGTGGTCTTGATTCCGGGTTCGCAAACCGTTATACTCTTGAGGTCCGACCGACCCAGACCAACTACTCAGGAAGCCTGCCCGATATGCAGCGAGAACGCGTCGCAGATGACATCT
>CAYMTN010000003.1:0-53442 GCA_964393335.1 uncultured Anaerolineaceae bacterium | reverse complement strand
GAAAACGACGAACCGCATCACGCGCGTCAGGTCCCCTACTGCGAATCGAAGTTCGACAGTCGACTCGTCGCGGATCCCAGCTAGCGGTGCGTTGACGCTGTGCGCCATCGCGTCACCCCACTGACCAGCGCTACAACGCCAATCGACACCCGCGAGGCTTCACTATCACGCATGAAAATGAAGCTGCGCCACAGAATTATGAACGCGATTACCGGTACGGCAACCGCAATCAGCAGTTGTAGAGGCCCTGAAGCAAGCAGATTGAGCAGCGGACTCTGCTCTTCTTGCTCCGCAGGCCGTCTGAGCTCTCTCTCATGTGCCATAGATCGCTCTCCTTACTCCTACCCATGAGAATGATATGGTGCAGGGCAGTCGGTTACGAAACTGCCCTGCACGCGTTGTCTATTGAAGTCCAGGTTTCAGGCGGCCAGCCGTTTTTGGACTGGCAGTCTCAGAAAACCCGACGAACCTGGGTTTATTCGGTAGGCCAGGCAGCATCAATGTCAGCCAGGATAGTATCCAGGTCTTTGGTGCCGCTGAGGTAGTCCACCACGCCTTGCCAGAAAGCACCCTGACCCACCGGAGCGGGCTGCAGGTCACCACCATCAAACCGGACACTGTCTGCGCTCAGCATGATTTCGGCAATGCCCTGCTCAGACGGACGGTACCACGCCGGATCGGCGTCCAGATGGGGCGAAATGAAGATACCCGCTTCGATGCCGGGTTTGAGTGAAGCAGCAGTGGTCAGGTATTTCATAACCGCCTGCACTTCCGGACGGTCACTGAACATCGTGTACACATCACCGCTGGTCAGCACCGGACGACCATATTCCGCATCAATCGGCGGCAGGTAGAAGTAGTTGAGATCGCCATCGGGGCCGATTTCCAGGTCCGGATAACGTTCGAACAGCCAGCCGGGCATAAAGCTGCCCATTTTCGCCATGTACGCTTCGCCTTCGACAATCGGCACGCCGGTGTCAAAGAACGTGGTGTCAAGGATGGCATCCACGCCACCGTACATATAATCCGGGTTCAGCAAGAAGTCACCCATGATTTCCCAGGCGCGTTTCACTTCGGGGGTTGAGAAGAGAAAACGATCGGCAAGAGTTACCGGCACGGTCCAGTTATCGTAGTTCTGGAGTGACGTCGTGCGCAGCATGATGTCCTCGATCCAGTCGGTGCCAACCCAACCGGTCGCTGCGCCGCTTTCCATCGCGGCAAACCACGGATAGCCACCGTCAGCTACGATCTGGTCGCTAAGCGCGATCAGTTCATCCCACGTTTGCGGAATGGCGTAACCAGCATCATCAAACTCTACCGGGTTGTACCATACCAGGCTCTTAATGATGATACGGCCCCACACACCGATCACTTTGCCGTTGGGGGCAGTCGCCATATCGATCCAGCTCGGGTTGTACTGCTGGAGCAAGTAATCCATGGGCAGGAAGGTCGTTACATCAACCGCCTGGTCCTGGAAGCGCTTCATCATACCCGGCTGCGGGAAGCCCGCGATGTCCGGCGGATCGCCAGCCTCGATACGGGTATTGATGAGGATCTCGAAGTCGCTTGCGCCTTCGTAGACCACATCAATGCCGGTCGCTGCTTCAAAATCAGCCATGCCCTCGTTGAACGCGTTGACTTCGCTCGGATCGGTATAGGCACCAAAAATCGTGACTGTCGTTCCCGACAAATCGCCGCCATCCTGCGCGCTCACCATCGGGACGAGGCCGATCACCATCACGGCAATCACGGCCACCACAACTAAACGTTTATACATTTGTACACTCCTTTTGAACACAAATACTTACGGGGTTAAGCTTGTGGTTATGCATCCGGTGTGTCGTACGATTCAATCGCTCAAGACAACTGAAAAGATACGGCATAACCAACTACATTGTAGCGGAAAAAAACAGGAGTGCAACTCAATGCATCTCAAAAAACGGCACCTACATTGTCTACAGTGCTGAATTTCATGATTAAGGTCATATTTTTATAGTATTTTATTGCTGTAATCCTAAATCAGAGCTGTGAAGTCGGCCAGCACTCAAAACCCCGCACATGGTTGCGATGCACTGAGCACTACCGTACAATCACAGGCAGGAATCCTCTGGGGGGACTGGAGGCACAGGTGACAATGAGAAAAAAACTGATTCGTATCTTCAGTGTGATGGTCTTGGGTAGCTGGCTGATCGCCAGCGCAGCCGGCGTACAACCTGCCGGTGCAGCGCCGCCGCGCCAGGACAATATGCCGGAGTTGGTCTATGGGCAAACGGTAGATGGTCAAATTGCCAGCGATCAACCCAGTGCGTTTTATGAATTTTCCGCTCAAGCCGGGGATGTGGTCACAATCACGATGATCGTCACTGAGGGCGATCTGGACCCGTTCCTGGTGCTAAATGATGCGAATCGTAACCCGCTGGCGACTGATGATAGCAGCGGCGGCGGAGTCAATGCGCGCCTGACATTCGTGATTCCCCTCGCAGGGAAGTACATCATCCAGGCGACCCACTCCGGAGGGCTGGCACCAGAAGCCGGCGGCACCTTCAGTTTGAACCTGACGGCTGCCGTCGACGGTCTTCCCGCAACCCAACCGGTCGCCACGCCTGAACCGCCCGTGTCTGAATCGGACATTCCCACGATTCAAGGAGACAGCACGCGGCTGGTCAAACTGCAACCTGGCGCAACTGTGCGTGATACACTCGACCGCCAGACAGCCTTGCGATTCTACTGGTTTGAAGCTCAGCAGGGCGACCGGATCACGATCACGCCTGAAGAACTGGCGGACTTCCAGCCTCTGGTCGTGCTGTACAGCGCAAGTTTCGTGGAACAGGCGCGTGCTGATCCCGGCGCTGCGTTTCAGGCGATCATCCCTACGGGCGGACTCTATTTTCTGTCCGTGTCGCTGCCGGATACGAGCAGCGCGGGGGGCGCATACGGCTTCGGTTTTGATACCAGCGGGAACCCTGCCACCGAGGGTAATTTCACCGATATCACCTACAACCAGAACCAGCGCGGCGCACTGGATTCCGCGATTCCGTCGGTTACGTATCGCTTTCGCGGGACGGCGGGAGATGCCATCACCGTCACCATGAGCCGGGTCGGTGGCGATCTCAACAGCTACCTGTATCTGCTGGACGGTGACGGCCAATTGTTGTACGAAGACAACGATAGCGGCGGTGACAACGGTGACGCCCGTATCGAATTCACGCTGCCGGAGGACGGCACCTATCTGATCGTCGCTACACGGCAGGGACAGGCACAGGGCACAACCAGCGGCAGTTACCTGCTCGAACTACTCTCCGATTCCCCCCCGCCCCCGGAGATCGAGACAGTAGCGCCCACACTCCCGCCCGAATACGCGGATTTTGCAGAGATCAGCTATGGGAGTTCAGTTGAAGACGAGCTGTCCAATGCCAAGTTCATGGATGTATACGTGTTCTTGGGCACAGAGGGAGACGCCATCACCATCGAGATGACAAGTCTCAATGCGGATGTTGCCAATGGGCTTGATCCGCTGCTGATCCTGCTCGATGACGGGCGTATTCCGCTGGCCGACAACGATGATATTGTGGACGGCGTCGAGCGTGATTCGCGTATTCAGTTCACACTGCCGCGCACCGCTTACTACGCCATCGTGGCGACCCGGTTCGAGCAGGAGGCGGGCACCACGAGCGGTCCCTACACGCTCACGCTGCATGGGCCAAGTGACGCGGTGTCAGAGCCTGCCGCCAACCTGGCGGAGGCGGCGCCGATCGACCAGTTAGCGCCCATTCCACTGGCCGCGGGGACTCCGGTCCAGGCCACGTTTGATGCAGGGGCCAGCGTGTACACCTTTGACGCGCGCTCCGGCTCGCTGGTCGATGTGGCACTGACGACCGATCCGGGCCAGGACTCGGTCATCATCCTCACAGATGAAAACCTGAACGAAATTCTCTCCAGCGGAACGGGCGCGCTAACCGGGATAACGATTCCCAAGACCGGTTCATACCTGGTGATCCTCACACCCCGCTTCGGACCAGTAGATGCGCTAGGCGGAAACTACATCCTGGCGCTAACCCAGTCCGGCGAGCAGCCAAACGCCCCGGCGGCAGCACCGGGTCCCCAGGCGCTCACCTACGGGGATGTCGTGAACGGCACCATTGACGATGAAATCATCAGTCAGTTATACACTTTCAGCGGCGCAGCCGGTGACCACGTGCGTATCACGATGGAAGCCACGCCGGGATCGAATCTGGACTGTTACCTGGAACTCCAAAGTTCTGATGGCGTCATCGTCGATGCCAACGACGATATCGACGCCGGTATCGTACGGGACTCGCAGATCGTGGCCGACCTGCCCGCTGACGGCACCTATCTGATTATCGCCTCGCGGTATGTCGGGGCAGATGCCGAGCCAACAACCGGCACGTTTCGTTTGAGCCTGGAACGGGTCGATGAGACGACGGCGGGCACTACGTCGCTGACGATCCCCTTGATCTACGGGCAAACGGAAATAGGCGAGATCAATGATAACCAGTACCTGCTATTCTATGCCTTCGATGGTACAGCGGGTGACGTGGTAACAGTGGAGATCGACAACCTGACCGGCAACCTCGATTCGGTCCTGCATCTCTACCAGTCGGTCGGCAACCAGTGGCTCGAAATCGCCAACAACGACGATAGCTCATCCGGCGGCACGTATGAGGCCCTGCTGCGTGATATCGTGCTGCCACAAACGGGCAAATACCTGATCGCGGTGAACCGGTATGGTCTGGATCGCGAGAACACCTACGGGACATTCGCCATCACGTTAACACGCACATCGTGATCGGCGGACTGGCGGTTCGAAACGGGTAAGGGTGATGCGGACTCGATGTGGGCTTGCGGGACTCGCCGCCGTGATGCTGGTCATGTCATGCGCTGGCATATTCGGCTGTTCGCGCGTTCCCGTCTATGCTGCGCCTTGGCCGCAGGGATGGCTGCCGCTCAATTTCGGCGAAGCTGTCTCCGGCTCACTGGATGACGACTCGTTTCGCCAGGTCTACACGTTCAACGGTCTGGCAAACGAAGTCGTCGCCATCAGCATGAACCGGCTGTCAGGCAACCTTGATCCGTACCTACTGCTGACCGATGAGCAGGGTCAGATTCTGGCCTTGAGCGACGACGAGGGCCCCAATACCAACGCCCAGATCGAGTTCAAACGTATTCCCGCCAGCGGGCGCTATTTCGTCATCGCAACGCGTTTCGGGCAGGAACACGGCAGCACCGGCGGCGACTACACCCTGTTGCTGGCGCGTGTCGGATCGGGCGTGACTGAAAACACAGTGCTGCAATACGGCGACAGCGTGTTGGGACGCATTTCGCAGGATGAACCGATAGCATTTTATTTCCTGCGGGCCCAACGGGGCGACGTGATCAACACCACCATGCGCCGCACCTCTGGCAACCTCGATCCGCACCTGGACCTGGCAACCGGCGACGGGACCGTCATCATCTCCAACGACGACGATCCCAACGCCGCAGGCACTCTCGACGCGGGTATTTCACACTACACGATTCTCGAAAACGGCATCTACCTGATCGTGGCAACTCGTTTTGGGCGCGAAGCAGGCGATACGGAAGGCAGTTACGTGCTGTCGCTGACCCGTACCCCAGTGGAAGACCTCGGCACCACCCTCCAGAATGCACGCCTGATCGATTACGGAAACACGCTGGAAGGCAGCATCAATGATGATGTGCCATTCAGATACTTCGAATTCGAGGCCCGGCGCGGAGACGTGATCACGGTGACTCTGGCAGCGGAATCCGGCAACCTGGACCCGGTGGTCAAACTACTGAGTCCCGATCAGGTCGAAATCGCTCAGGATGACGACAGCGGCGGCGGACAGGATGCCCGGCTGGCGGCCATCACCCTGCCCTCCGCCGGTACGTACTACCTGGTCGCCACGCGCAACCGGGAAACCAGCGGCCAGACCAAAGGCACGTTCGCCATCCAGTTGAACGGGCGGGCAGGCGTGACCGGCGGGCGAGCGCTCGAAATCATGTATGGAGCGACGGTCACCGGTCAGCTCGGCAACGATAAAGAGGCAGAGGAATATGTCTTCTTTGGCCGTCAAGGTGACGTGGTCAAAATATCAATGGAGCGCGCATCAGGCGACCTTGACTCGCTGGTGACGCTGTATGACAGCGATCGCAAGCAGATCGCGTTTGACGACGACAGCGGCGGCGAAAAAGACGCCCTGATCCAGCGCTTCGAACTGCCCCGCGATGATATGTACATCCTGGTTGCGTCTCGCTACGACCGGGAAGCGGGCACCACCAGTGGCGCGTACATCCTATCGTTGGAACTGGTACGCGCCGGTCATTGAACCAGCATACGCAAGCCACACGTATACAATCACGACGCACGGTTGGCCGGAATCCCTCCACCCGGCCAGCGCGGAGGATACTTGAGTGGATCGTTCGGACGCACACCCCGCCCGGTCGCAGCCGGAAGGCATGACTCTATGGCGCACCATCTTATACTCATTGGGCAACGCCGCCGGGCTGTTGACCTACTGGACCTTCAACAGTTTCGTCCAATATTTTTACACCACCGTAATGAAGGTTGCGCCGGAGTGGGTTGGGCGCGGCTGGTTTGCGTTCGGTTTTTGGAACGCGGTGAATGACCCAATTGCTGGCTGGCTGTCGGACCGCACCAGGACCCGATGGGGCCGCCGCCGCTTTTACATCGGGCTGCTGGCGATTCCAACATCGGTTGCGTTTGCGCTGGTCTGGCTGCCGCCATTTGAAAAAGGCAATACCGCCGCGTTGATGGTGTATTTTTTGGTGGTCATCAGCATCTATGACATGCTCCAGTCGATTGTCACGCTCAACCAGGACGCATTGTTCCCCGAAATGTACCAGGAAACCGGTGAACGCGCGGGCGGAGCCAGCATCCGGCAGTTTGTCGGTTTCGTGGCCGGGACCGGGCTGGCGGTGGCGCTCACCCCGACGATTTACGGCGAGTTGGGATGGAGCGCACTGGCGGTCTTGTGGGGAACGGTCGCCTCACTCATGTATTTTGCATCGCTGCTTGGCATCCGTGAAAATCCGGCTTTTTCGCAGCATGAACAACCCTCCTGGCGCGAGCAGATTCGTATTGTGTTCAGCAACCGGACGTTCCTGATCGTTCTAGGCATCAATTTTACGACCCGATTTATCCTGGCCGTCCTGCTGGCCGCGCTGCCATTTTATGCCGAATATGTCCTGCGTATCGAAGAGCAGCAGTTGACGCCGCTACTAATCGCGCTATTCGCCACGTCCGGCCTGTCGGTGCTGGTCTGGCAAGCGGTCATCAAACGGCTGGGCACGCGCACGTCGATGATCCTGTCGATGGCGATTGCCGGAGTCTTTGCGTTGCCGCTGGCGTTTACGCACAATATGGAAGCTACCGCCGTTGTGCTGGCCCTGCTGGGGACTGCCATAGGCGGGACGGTTCTGGGGCCGGATATGCTGTTTGCCGAGGTAGTTGATGAAGACTATGTCCATACGGGGCAGCGGCGCGAGGGGATGTACCGGGGCATTCTGGGGTTCATTTTCCGGTTTCCCCCTGCCCTGGCCGGTCTGATGCTGGGCGAGGGATTGGCCCTCACTGGTTACAACTCCGATCTGTCCGCCAGCGCCCAGCCGGATGCCGTCGCGGCGATCATTCGCGCGTTTGCGTCGATCCTGCCGTTGACAGCGCTGGCGGCGGGCATTTTGCTGCTGCTGGCCTATCCCCTGCACGGCGATCACCTGCGCGACATCCAACAGCGCGCCGCCGACCTGCGCCAGCGCGACTCGGCTTAGCAGCTGCTAAAGACACCAGGAACGCGCACATGCATTCCTGGCCAGCTTGCGTATTCGGTTTTGAGGCCGGGGGTCCGGTTATTCATCCGAACCAGAAGGTTCGTGATCCAGCGGCTCATCCGGCACCGGAACGCTGGATTTGACGATCGATTCTCCCGGTTCTTCTGTTTCTTCTTCGGGATGCGTGTTTTTGGCCTTCCACGTTTGCCGGGGCTGCTCAGGGACAACCAGCATCAGAATGATGTACATCACCAGGCCCGGCCCACCCATCAGGGTCAGCGCCACAAACACCAGCCGCACGAGGGTCGGGTCAACTTCCAGATACTCGGCAATACCACCACATACACCCGCAAACATGCGATCCTGTGTCGAACGATACAGGCGTTTTTGTGTATTCACGGCAGACTCTCCGTTGTGATTGATTGTTCGCTACTATGTAATACGTGTGATGCGAGTGGTAGTTGCACCTCGTTCATGATTTCAGGTGCTGCATACTTTCGGCCAGTTGTTTGATCCGTTGGCGCTGCTCGATCACAAAAGCAAAATACAGCATCTCGTAGATCAGATTGAAGGCCAGGCTCAACATGCCATACGTGAACGCTCGCTGCCGGATCAAAAGACGTGTGCTGCTATCTTGTCGCCGTTCGAGCAGGTACAGCGTCGAAACCTCCTGCGTGACGCCCGGCAGCCGCTGCAGATCGTAACCGCCAAACAACAGTTGGCGGTTCGGCTCCAATTCCATGATCCGAAAACCGCCGTCCATCGCCATCTCGACTTCGGGCACCGGCATATCCTGGCGAACAAAGTTGACGCTGGGAATGCCCTGGTTGGTGATCAGGTCCAGCCCGTAATAGCCGGTCCGTTCGCGGCCCATCTGCGCGAGCCAGGGCCAGACAGCCTCCGGCGGTGCGTCGATATTCACCGCATGAGTCATCTGGACATTCGGCTTGGGCACGATGTCATCACCAGGCAGGCGGCGCTGCGATTCACCCAATCGGGTACCCCATTTACGCATCTGTGGGCGCAAAAAGAAGTAATAGACCAACGCAGCGACCGGCACGGACAAACGCGTGATCGTTTTTTGTGTGCTCACGATTTTCCCTCACACGAGCAGGCAGAGTTCTCCCGCGGAACTATACCGCCCCACTCAGGAGTTGGCAAACTCCCTGCCGGTCGCCACCGCCTCTGTTAGAGCAACATATATTCCCGAACGCCGGGTACCATTTTTATGATAATTATCTATAATATAGGCAGTGGACAACGCTGTACACCGAGTAACAAGCATCGAACGAGGGAGAATACGTGATGAGTGAAATCGCCGATCGCGGTTATGCGCGCCCTGAAGTGCTGGTTTCAACACAGTGGGTCGCCGATCACCTGGATGATGCGCATGTCCGCATCATCGAATCAGACGAAGATCCGCTGCTGTACACTGCCGGGCACATTCCCGGCGCAGTCGAAGTCGATTGGACAGCGGATTTGAATGATCACCTGCGGCGGGATTATCTTGACAAGACAGGTTTTGAAGCGCTCATGTCACGGATTGGCGTCACGCCGGATACGCTGCTGGTCTTTTACGGCGACAAATACAACTGGTGGGCAACGTATGCTTTTTGGGTCTTCCAATTGTTCGGGCACCAAAATGCACGGATCATGGATGGAGGGCGGGTAAAATGGGAAGCGGAACAGCGCCCGATGACCCGTGTCAAGCCGGACTACCCCCGCACCCGGTACGTGGCACCCGAACGCGACGACAGCGTATTCCGCGCCTTTCGTGATCACGTGTTGGCGCACGTCCGCGCCCATCGCCCGCTGGTCGACGTGCGCAGCCCCGCCGAATACAGCGGCGAACGCCTGCACATGCCGGACTATCCCAACGAAGGCGCGCTGCGCGGCGGTCACATCCCTGGGGCGGCGAATGTCCCCTGGAGCCGCGCGGTCAACCCGGATGACGGCACGTTCAAGCCCGCCGGTGAATTGCGCGCCATCTACCAGCACGAGCAGGGATTGCAGCCCGACGATGCCGTGATCACCTACTGCCGCATTGGCGAGCGCAGCAGCCACACCTGGTTCGTGCTCACCTACCTGCTAGGTTACCATCACGTCCGCAATTATGATGGCAGTTGGACCGAATGGGGCAACCTGGTCAACGTGCCCATCGAACGGTAAGGACACGTATTGATGCCTGATTATCCCGAGAAATTGAAGGAAGCGCTGGCGGATTTTGAGTTCGTCACCACGCGCAGCGAACGCGCTGAACTGCTGATCTACCTGGCGGACCGGTTCCAGCCGGTGCCTGACCGCATCGCAACACAGCCCTATCCTGAAGACCACCGCGTGCCATATTGTGAATCGGATGCGTTCGTATGGGCCGAGAAACAGCCGGACCATACGCTCAAATTCTACTTTGCGGTTGAAAATCCCCAGGGGCTATCGGCGAAGGCCCTGGCGGCGATTCTGGACGGAACCCTGTCCGGTGCGCCGCTCGATCAGGTGGCCCAGGTGTCGCCCGACATTGTGCTGAAGCTCTTCGGCAACGATATTTCGATGGGCAAAGGACAGGGATTGATGGGCATGGTGTCGATGGTACAGGCTGCGGCGAAAAAGCACCTCGCCAACTGAGTCAAAAAGGCGGCGTATCGTCTCACACTCGATACGCCGCTTGCACTCACGTTTGTCAAAATCGCCCCTGCATGGCCCCCTGATAGCCGGTCAGTTCGGCGTAACCATAACCGGTCATGTCTCCGCCAACCTGTATCGCGCCTTCCCAATAGATCACCAGTCCTCTGGTCAACTCCTGATCGGCCACCAGCGGCGTCAGAGTCAGCTCCAACGGTTCCGCATCACCGTCGTCGATAGACACCAGCCAGCCCGCCGGGTATGTCGCGCCGGTATGCGGACTCGTCCACGCAGCAGTAACCGTGACCGAAAAATCGTCCAGGCGCAGATGGCGCACGCTGCCATCAGCCTGCACCAACGACCCGCCATAGATCACCGGGGCGTCGCCTTCGTTCACCGAACGGATTTGGCCGAACATGAGATCGCGACCATCGTCCAGGTACAAGGCGAACCAGTCCCATCCCTGCGATTCATCACCTAGTGCGCCGCTGCCGAATTCGTGATCCATCCAGCTCGTCCCGCTGACCGCATACGGCTCGCCATTGATCGAGACCGTGCCCCGCGTCACGAGGTGCGGCAGTGAATAATAGTACGTCGCCTCGCCGGGGTTCGGCCCCTTCGGGCTAAGCCCCTCGTCGCCCTGCAACACGAGCGGCTTCGTTTGATCGAGCGCCAGTTCCACAGCGACCTGATCAGTCGCGGCGGTAAGGGTCGTGTGGATAGAGTCCCCATCCAGTCCACGCACCTGCCAGGATTCCAGCCAAACACGATATGCCGGTTCGCCGGTCGCTCCGGCCAATCCGGCTGCGCCCCGGCTGAAACGCTGCTCCTGGTAAAAGTCGCCCGTTTGCACGTCGGTAACGGTGAAATGCGCCGCGTAGACCTGGTTTGTGCGCCATTCCGAGTCGGATACGAGAGCATCCGGTGTGATCGTCCGCCGGAAAATGGTGAACTGGTAACCGAAACGACGCCCTGACTCGTCTGCCAGGTTGCCGGTGAAGTACCACCACTCCGTTTGAAACGTAGGATGCGCGCCATAATCCGCCGGGAAATTCCAGTCATAAGGCCCGTCGGCACGCTGATAATCGCTCAGATCAACCTTGATAGGCGGCATCAGTACCACACTGGCCGACACTTCCTGGTGGGTATCGCCGCTTCGCAGCGCCACCACCCCCAGGACCACCACTGTCACCAACAGACCCGTCACAAACAGAAATCCGCGCATGTCACCCACTCAGGCTAACGCATCGATCAAATCAAGCGTTCTTCCGACCGGCATCTGGTGAGTTTGCACTACCGCGCCGAGCTGGCCGGTTTCAGAGTCGCGCGCGATGATGTTATTCGTGTTGAAAAACGGCCTACGATCCGGTTTCATAACCTATTCGCTCCTCAATGCGCGAACCGTCACCAGCCTGCTCAACCGCCAGGCCGGGTAGATGCCCGCCGCCAACGCCGCCACCAGGGCAACAGCAAACGCCTGTAAGAATTCCTGCGGCCTCAAAACCAGCTCCAACGTCCAGCCAAACGAGCGAACATTGATGACATAGATCAGGATCAGCGCCAGCACCAACCCAACCGGCAGGGCCAACAGCCCGGCCACGACGCCCATTAGCCCGGTCTGAACAAAGGTGAAGGTACGCAGTTGGCGCGGCGTCATGCCGTTGGCACGCATGACCCCATACTGCCAGGTATGCTCCAATTGCAGCGACAGTAACGCGCTCAAAATGCCGATGAACGCGACGATCATGGCTAACAGGCGCAGGGCCACCGTGATCGAAAACGTGCGGTTGAAAATCTCCAACACGTTCTTGCGAAGATCGCGGTTGCTCTGAGCTTGAAGCCCCGTCCCGACCAGCGTTTGCGTTTGCAGGGTATCCATCACGGCTTGTGGATCGGTCCCCGGCTTGAGATCGAGCGCTAGGGCGGACCAGAACGGATCGTCATAATACTGCCGGAAGACATCATGCTGCATCATCACCGTGCCCTGATCGGTGGTGTAGTCGTAGTACACGCCCACGATGTGAAACGTGTGCTCTCCGCGATCGGTCAGCAGCGTGATCGTGTTTTTTTCGCGCGTGATTCCTCGCCGAAAGGCGAACGGCTCGCTGACGATCAAATCACCCGCCAGCAATGCCGACCAATAATCACCGCCTGGGGCGTTGTTCCAGGCGAACCGGCGCGGTCGGCTGGTGATATCGGCGTTTGGCGCGACCAGCTTGACACGCGGAAGGTCGGGGTAGTCCGGGGCGATCACGTCCACTGACCGGACAGCCGTCACCCGTTCGACGCCCTCCAATGTCTGAAAATCATCCATGATCGCCGGATCGATGTCAGCGCCGATCCTTTGATCATTACCTGAAAAGGGAGAAATGAAAATGTCCGCGCCGAGTGTGACGTCTAACCAATCGGTGACCGTGCTGCGAAAACTGCTGATCATCACACTGACGCCGACCACTACGCTCACGGCCAGCGTCAGGGCCGCCACTGCCACCGATGTACGGCTCAGCGAACGCACCACCGCACGCGGAGCCATCCGCCCTAACACGCCGAAGAGCCGCCCGCTGACCGGTGTAACCAGGTGCATGAACACTACCAGGGCCAGCGGCGTCATCAGCGCGCATCCGACCAGAATCACGAATAACGCCACAAAACTGACGATGACATCCGTCGTCGGAAGTTGCAGCAGCGCAAGCCCGGCAACCACAAACACAACCGCCGCCGCCGCGAGATAGGGCATCAGGCTGCGCGTGTTTTGCTCGACGCTGGAACGGCGCAGCACGCCGACCGGCGGAGTCCGTGTTGCCTCGTAGGATGGCACAGTCGCGGCGGCCAGACTCACCAGCAGGCCGACCAGCATCCCTTTGAGCAGCGTCACCGGCTGCACTGTGACGCGCTCAACGTTCACCCGGAAATACAGATCGTTGACCGTCTGCGCAACCAGTTTGACGATGCCCTGCCCCAGAATGTACCCCAGACCCAGGCCCAAGACGGTGCCGATCAAACCCAGCACAAGCGCCTCGGCAAGAATCAAAGTGAAAACCTGGCGGCGAGTCGTACCCAGCGAACGCAGAATGCCTATCACCGGGCGGCGCTGCACGACGCTGAACGTCACGGTATTATAGATCAAAAACACGCCCACCAGCAGCGCCAGCAAACCCAACGCCTGCAAGTTCAACTCAAATGCAGCGGTCATCTGGCTGAGCGCATCATTCCGATTTTCAGGTTCGACCAATGCAGCACTCGGCGGCAGCATCGCCGTGATCCGCGTGAGATCGTAATCTTCCGGCAGGATCAAATCGATGCGCGTGATCGTGCCAGGCTGCCCGGTCAACTCCTGAGCGGTGGCAATATCGGCGATCAACAGATTATCCAACGCTTCCTGGCTCAGCTTGTCCGAAGGATACAGCAGGCCCACGACTTCGACCTCGACCTCAGGCCGGGTGCGGGTTTGCACTGACAGGAAATCCCCCGGTTGAATGCCAAAACGTGCCGCCAGCGGCTCGCTGATCAGCACCGTGTTTGGCTTCACCAGAAAGGCATAATAACCGGCCAGGGTCTGTGCATCGAGGTTTTCAGGGATCAGATAATCACGAAAAGGGGCCTCGGCAAACGGGTCAACGCCTAACAGCCGCAGCGTGCGGTTATCCAGCGTGGGCACGCGCACTAATGCTTGAACGACCGGCGCGCTGGCGCGGATACCAAGCTCGGTGCGGATTCGCTGGTAAAACTCTGACGGCAGCCCGGCTGTATTGCCGACGATCTGGTGCGTCGTCCGCCCGGTGACACTATCGACGCTCAGGCCAAACGCGCGTTGGGCCGAGTCGTTGGCGAGGTCGATCGCAACGCCGACGGCAACACCCAACGCCACGCCAAGCACAAACAAGACGCTCTGAAACATCCGGCGGCCAACGTGACGCCGCGTCAGCCGGAACAGCGCAGGATTCAGCGACATCAGCTTTCCACCAACACGTGCGGCCTGGGTTGTTCGAACAGCTTGCCGTCCTGGATGCGGGATACCCGATCAGCCAGCGGTACAACCGCCGGATCGTGTGTCGCCATGACCAGCGTCTTACCGGCCAAGCGTGTCAGCTCCAGCAGCAGTTCTAGCACCGCGCGGCCCGTCTCGGCGTCGAGGTTCCCGGTAGGCTCGTCAGCGAGGACCAACACCGGCTCGTGGACTAATGCGCGGGCAATCGCCACACGCTGCTGTTCGCCGCCGCTCAATTTGTCGGGGAAATCAGCCGCCCGATCCACTAACCCCACTCGCGCCAACAGAGCCTTGCCGCTTTCGTCCGCCCTGCGCCGGGCCTGTCCGCGCAGTTCAAGTGGCAGCGTGATATTTTCTAGCACAGTCAACGTCGGGATCAGGTTAAAAAACTGGAACACGATCCCGATATGATCGCGCCGGAAAACGGTACGCTCGGTTTCGTTCAACCGCGTGATGTCCGTCCCCTGAATGGAAATCTGCCCACCGTCTGGATGATCGATTCCGCTCATCAAGTTGAGCAGCGTGCTTTTGCCGCTGCCGCTAACTCCCAGCAGAATCAGAAACTCCCCTGCGTGAACATCCAGATCGATGGCATTTAGTACCGCGAGTGCAGCAGAGGCCGGGTTATATGTTTTGAATAAACCGCGTATCTGAACGAGCGGTTCGACATGATGGCCGTTGTTTTTCATCGAGGGTCCTATGCCGGATACGTACGAAATATCGTCACCAGAACAAGATTATAGCAGCTTGCTTCAGAAGCAGAGCGCCGAAGAATCAGAGATACCTGAAAGAACGACTTGGCCAACTGACAACAAGCTGACATTCACTGACGAATACCAGCTATTTATGTGCAGCCAGGCGGGTTTCGTTGGGAGCTTCCTGGGAGCCAAAACGATTCGATTTCCGTGTACAATTAAGCTGGTGATGACAGCGTCGCCAGCTACCCATCAATCTGGTTTTGTTGTACCCTGGTAGTATTGCCGCATAGCCACATTTTGTCTAGCCCGGTCCGGCAAGCGACGCACGAAGAAAGGCAATTGTACATGAACCGGTCTCGCCTGGCATTTATCGGTATTGTGGGCGCTGCACTTCTGGTGGTGGTCGCCGGAGTTGTGCTCGATCAACTCAACGGTCAGACATCCGATTCGCCGGATGGCACCCCCGGCGGTACTGATCGCGGCCCCATCGACATCACCGTTGCAGCCAGCCCACTCGTCAGCAACTGGATCGAAACCGCCGTGCAATCGTACAATGGGCAGCGGCGGCAGGTTAACGGGCGAGTCGTGGAAATCACGCTTTCGACACAAGACAGCCTTCCAGTCTGGAATACGCCGGGCATATGGACCAATATCAACCATCCGACAGCCTGGATTCCCGAGGCCACGTTCGCCGTCGAATACGTGAATGACGTCGGCCTGCAGTTCTCGGTCCTGACGCCGTCTATCGCCAGCACGGTCATGATGTGGGGAGCGCCGACGGATCGGGCGCAGGTGCTCATCAGCGATTACGGCGTCCTCAATTGGAACGCCATCCAACAGGCAAGTGTATCAACGTGGGCAGCTATCGGCGGCCAGCCGGACTGGGGGATGTTCTTCAAGCCTGGGTTTGCCCAGCCGGACCGCTATACGAGTGGTATGGCCGCCCTGCTCGTCGCCGCCGCCGAATTTCAACAGCAGGCCGTGTTGGACGCTGCCACCTTAAGCGATCCGGCATTGGTGGCGTGGCTGAAACCGGTGGTTGAGAGCGGGCCGGATTTCGCCAGCCTGGGCGCGCACCCGGCAGAGACAATCGCAGCGCGTGGCACGTCGGTCGCGGACGCGGCATTCCTGCCGGAAAGCGAGTGGTTAGCCAGTTTCAGCGGCCTGCAACACAAGCTGGGGGCGCTTACGCTGGTTTATCCATCGTACCAGTTTTGGTTCAATTTTCCGTTCGCCGTATGGAATGGTAATGACGTTACGTCCCAGGAACGCAGCGCCGCCGAGGACTTTATGAACTTTCTGCTCAGCGACGACCAACAGCGCCGGGCATCCGGTGTCGGGTTACGCCGGGCAGATGGCACGCCCGCCGCTACCGGCCTGTTTGACCGGGCAGCCAGCGCGGGTGTATCGATCAACAAACCAGGCGGCGAGGTGATTGAAATTCCCTCGCGCAATGATCTGAGACCATTTGTGAATCGTAATTGGACAGCATTTTAGGGTAGGGTGTCGGCACAACCTCAGGAGGTCTTCTGCATGAAACATCGCCGCCATGTTCGTTTGCTCAGTGTGCTACTGATTCTGGTACTGCTGGCCGCCGCCTGTGACTCCGGCTCGAAAAGCGGTTCATCCAGTTCATCCAGTTCGTCCGGCGCAGGTGTCTCCGTCCCCAAGGACGCGATTGAGATTTCAATCATCTACGCGCCGGAGTCCGAGCTGTACCTGCCCGAAGTAATCCAGACATTCAACAAGGCGTATGCCGATGGAACCAACCCCCTGACCGGCGAGAAATTGGCTCAGGGTGAGCGCCCGATCTACGTGACCGGCAAATCCGGCTCCTCGGGCACCGTGATGCAGGCCATCGTCAACGCCATCATCGCCCCTCAAAACCAGAACGTGGAGCGTCCGACGATTTTTTCGCCGTCGGTGAGTCACTGGTTGGCCCTGGCCAATTACCAGTCCGGCAGGCAGTTGTTTGACCTGGCGAACAGCCCTGCTACAGCCAACGCGCCGGTTGTGATGGCCATCTGGGAAAGCCGCCTGAATGCCATCAAAAACAAATATCCCGGCGAGGCGATTGGTTGGAAACAACTGCTCGAAGTGCTGAATAGCCCAAATGGATGGGCCGATTACGGCATTCCGGGCGGACGCCGCACGGTCTATTATGGCCATACCGATCCGTATGTCAGTTCTACGGCGCTCTCGACGCTGATCGCGGAGTATTACGCCAGCGCGCTTTATAACGCGAGTTTCTCCGGTAGGCGTCTGACGATGGACATTGTCGACGATCCCGCCGTGCAACAGGGCGTGCGCGATATCGAAACGCTCATCCGTCACTATTCGCGCCGGACAACCGAGTTTAAGGAATACATCGCCCAGGGGCCAGAATACCTGGATTTTGTCGCGCTCGAAGAAAACGACCTGATATACATCAATCAAGGCAAAACCAACATCACACCGCCGGAGCGGCTGGTCGCCCTCTACCCGGCTGAGGGCACATTCTGGCACGAGCATCCCTACGGCGTCGTGCAGGCCGACTGGGTCACCGCCGAGCAAGCCCAGGCGGCGCGCGTGTTTACCGAATACGTGCGCACCCCACTGGTGCAGGAAAAAGTGATGGCTGCCGGTTTCCGCCCGGTGATCCCTGAAGTGCAGCTCAGCTACCCGTTCGTGCCGGAACTCGGCGTCGATAATGACCAGCCTTCGACCGTCCTCTTCGTGCCGGACCCGGCAGTCATCGCCACCATCCAGGAAAGCTGGAGTTATGTGAAAAAACAGGCCGACATCTGGCTGGCTTTCGACGTCTCTGGCTCGATGCAGGGCGATAAGCTTCAACAGGCCAAACAGGCGGCCCTGCTCTTTCTCGACAACACGGAACTGCAAAACCGCGTCGGCCTGATCACGTTTAACACGGAGGTGCGGGTCGAGGTGCCGCTGGGGAATCTCGAAACCAACAAGGCCGCGCTGCAAGAGACGATTCGCGGGCTAGTAGCTGAACGCAACACGGCGCTGTACGACGCGCTGATCGAGTCGGTCAACATGTTCGATCAGACTGACGACCAGAATCGTATCCGGGCCATCGTGATGCTGAGTGACGGGGCCGATACGGCCAGCGTGCAGCAGTTGCGGGATGCCAAAGACGTCATCGAGAGCCGGCGCGGCGATCTGAACCCGGTGATCGTCATTCCGGTGGCATACGGTGCCGACGCGGACATTCAAACGCTGAACTCGATCGCGCGTTCCTCGGCCACCAAAGTGCAATCGGGCGACCCGTCCAACATCTCGCAGCTGTTGGAACTCATCAGCAGCTACTTCTAAGCGTCTGGTGGCGCTCCAGGCCGGACTCCGCGCCAGTTTGACCCGGCGTGACCGGCTCTACAAACAGCAAGCCCTGCCGCCAGGGGATAACCTGGGGGCAGGGCCTGGACGTTCGCCAGATGTCGCCACCGGTCTGCCGCCTCACTCCTCCGTCTGACGCCGCAAACTCAGGCCCAGACGCCGGTTGCGACCATCAATGTTCAAAATGCGGGCTTTGACGACCTCGCCTTCGCGGACCACGTTACGCGGGTGCAAAAAATGCCCCTCGGCCAGCTCCGAAACGTGGATCAGCCCTTCCAACCCCTCTTTAATACAGGCAAATGCGCCAAAGTCAACCACGTTCGTGATCACACCTTCGACAATTTGCCCGACCTGGTAACACTCTTCCACCGTCTGCCAGGGATCGGGATGCAGCCGTTTGAGACTGAGCGCCACGCGGCCCTGCTCCTGATCCACGTTCATCACATAAACTTCGATACGCTGATCCCGGCTCAATACGTCGCGTGGATGGCCAACCCGCCCCCAACTCAGTTCACTGATATGAATCAGGCCTTCCAGGCCGCCCAAATCGACAAACACCCCAAAATCACACAGGTTCGTGACGTAACCAGTGCAAGTATCGCCCTCTGAAATGGTATGTAATACACTGGCACGCGTGCCGGGCTGCACTTGCGCCGCGCGCTGCGATAAAATCAGACGATTCTGTGCCTGGTCCAACTCGATCACGCGCAATTTGAGCATCTGCCCGATCCGATCAGCGAGCGCCTCACGGCGATTGCGCGTATCCGACACAGTCGGAAAATCAACGAGTTGGCTGGCGGGAATAAAGCCCCGTAGACTATTCCACTCAACGAGCAGCCCGCCGCGATTGTACCCGACAACGAGCAGCTCGACGGTCGTATCTGAGCCAAAAACCTGCTGGACCTGTTCCCAATCTGCTTGCGATCCGTTCTGTGAGTCTTGTTGTGTGGGGCCGTTTTGATCGCTGTCGAGGTCATAGTCTTCCCAAAGCGCGTCTTTTTGCTGAGGTGCCCCCCTGTCGGCTGCTATCTCCCCCTCTTGCAGCAAGGCTTCCCAATAACCCTCGTCGGGTGGAAGGGGTGGAGAGGAGCCATATTGCTGTACCTCTGTAGTCATGGTTACTTCACCTTCCTCAACCTCACAAGCTTTCACATAAATCCCAATTTACACGTCAACATTTCTTAACAACGGCGGCGGCAAACGCGATTATTATAGAAACCCTAAAAAGTGCTGTCAAACACAACAAACGGCAGGCAAACTATCCCTGATCAACTCTCCATTGTCTCGTATAACTCATGTGATTGCACAGGCGACAGCGCGCCACTGTCGGCCAGCGTGCTGCGTTCCATACCTTCGATCTGCCGCGCGACTTCCTCAATCGCGATCCGCTGCTTACGATAGAGATCGGACTCGCTCATGGCCAGCCGCAGCGCCACATCACGCACCTTGCGCCCCTGCAAAAAACGCATTTCCAGGATGTTGTACAGGATCCATTCAGTTGTCGTCAGGCTGCGCTGCCCTTCCGGCTTGAGGTTTTCAATCGCCTGGGCCAGCACAGTACGCAGGGCACGCACCGGGTTGCGGTCGTCAGCCTCCTCCATCTCCCGCCAGACAACGTTTAGCCGCAGCAACCCACTATCGGTGAGTTTAGGTCCCCCCCAGTAGTCACGCAGCGCATCTTTGACAAGATTCGAAAACTCCGGGTCGGAGATGATATCAGTTGACGGTGCCGACAGCGGTGATAGCTGGCCGTAGCGCGAACTGCCGCGCAACCGCTGCATAATATCCATTTGAGACGCCAGGCCCTCCAGGATCACGAAGACCTCCGCCTGGTGCTGCACGCCTTCCAACACGCGCGCCGCCTGGGCGACCAACACCTCAAACGAATCGCGTTCATCTGGCTTCAAATCCGGTTCGGGAGAGCGCGCCCACACCCCCAAAATGCCTAACAAAGGTGGCTGCACGCCGTTGCCGACTGGATGCGAAAACCGCAGTGGTACCAGCCAATACGAATGCCACACAAACATACCATCAACGCGTATCAGGTCGGGGTCCGAATCGCCGTCCTGCTGCATCAATGCCGACAGTTCGGGCGTGGTCAGCGCTTCCGGTGACGGGGCCAGCCCGCCCACAACTTGCACCAACTGGGCACCGTCCGGCTCAAGCTTGGCGACGAAGGCCGATGGAACGCGTAAGCGATCACACATGGCGGCCAGAATGGATTCGAGTAACTGGGAAGCATCCGCCTGTGTCAGCAGCCGATCTCCAAGCCGCTGAATCCATTGGGCGCGCTGTTGATCGTGCGTGTAGATCAGCCAGCGCTGCATAATGGGCAGGGTCAACGTGATGGACCACTGCAACAGCAGCAGCGTCGCAACGGCGGCGAACGGCATCAATGCATCGCCATCAAGGCCGAGAATGTTGGACGCGCGCGGCACAGACAGGATCACGGCCAGGATTCCGGCCCCGGAAAATGGGCCGCGCAGCATGAATTCGAGCAACTGCGACTTGACCACCCGGTCCGGCTTTTCCGACCCGAAGAAGGACAGCGGATAAGCCATAAAAGCCAGCATCACCACGATAACCAGGTTTGCCAGGTTCAAAACGACTAACAGCGTAGTCTCGCGCTCGTCGCCCAACCCGCCTAACAGTGAGTACGGGAAAATGCCGTAAGCCGGAGCTAAAAACACGGCCAACAAATACGTGATCCGGCGCTGCGTATACCGTGTCAGACAGCGTCGCCGCGCGCGAATCACGTTGATCATGGCGAAACCCGCCGCCACCAACAGGTACGCCACATAGACGGGAAACGCCGGGCCAGCGGTCATGTGCGGGATTCCAGTCGTGACCGGCCCCGCAATCACACGATCGGACCACGTCGCAGAGACGGCAAACGTTACGCTCAGCACATAACAGAACCGCACGACCGCCCGGCGACGTCCCCGTGACGGGCGACCTGTCGTCGCCAGCAGCGCGTCAGACAGGTGCAACAGCGCAGCGGGAATGAACGCGATTCCGATCCACTGGAAGCGCAGCCAGCTTTCGAGGTAACGCCCTCCCGGTTCTAGCGATACGAACACATCTGCCAGATACGCAATAATCACACACAGCAGCACAATACTCGATGTGCGTGTCACACGATCCTGTGTGTCCCGCGCCAGGTTATACAGAAGGATCGACACCGACACAATGACAATCGAGGCTGTCAGCGTCTCGTTGACCAGTTCCAATACGGCGAGAAAGTTGTCAGAACTCAACATGGCGGTTATATGCTACTTGATTACAGGTTCCTGCTAAAGAAGATCGCAATATCCTGATTCGAATAATAATGATCATTGAACCCGCAGAACACAAACCCATGTGACCGGGCAAACTGTATAGCGGGGTAGTTTTTCGTCTGCATCTCCAACGTCAGGTGACGAAGACGGCGCAGCGTTGCCCACCGTGCGGCCTGCTCCAACAACGCGCCGCCAATGCGCCGGCGGCGGAGTGGTTTGCTCACGACCAGATCGTGAATCCACCCGGTCGTTCCTGCCGCGTCAACGCGCATGTTTACGTATCCTAACACGACATCGTCCACTGCCGCCACGAGAAAACAATCGCGCCGCTGCCACGACGGCAGCAAATGGTCCGCGTCGCGCGGATAAGTCACGTCCATCACGCGCGGCAAACGCACCATACGATAGCGCACGGTAATATCATCGCCCTCTTCGCGCACGTCCATTTGCCAGACGTAATCGGTGACGTACGAGTGATCCAGTGCCAGGCACAGTGTCAGTTCGGCATCGGTCTGCAGTTCGCGCACGGTGAATTGGCTGCGTTTTTTTCTAGTCGTCATACGGTGCATTCTACCCAATAGGGGGATGAAATCGCAATGTCCCGCTATGGTCACAGTAACCTAATCAGCCAGAGCGAGCTTGGACGTTCGACCCCGTGTCGCGTTATAATCGGACCAGTGACAGAAGCCGACTATACCTCACGGAGCATGTGTGTGGCCGAAATAATCAAGTTGAACGACATTCAAACATCCGACACGCGCCCCAAGCGCCGCCCGGAGTGGATCAAAGTCCGCGCGCCAAGTGGCGAGACGTACGAAATGGTGCGCGAGTTGATGCGCGGCAAACAGCTTCACACCGTCTGCGAAGAAGCGATGTGTCCCAACATCGGCGAATGCTGGGGCAGCGGAACGGCCACCTTTTTGATGTTGGGTGATACGTGTACCCGTTCGTGCCGCTTCTGCGATATCAAAACAGGCCGCCCTGCCCCGCTGGACTGGCAGGAGCCAAACCGGGTAGCGCAGTCCGTCAAGGCCATGAACTTACGCCACGTGGTGATCACCAGCGTCAACCGGGACGAACGCCCCGATGGCGGCGCGCCGATCTTTGCGATGGTCATTCGCCGTATTCGCCAGATTCAGCCGGGTTGCAGCATCGAGGTGCTCATTCCTGATTTCAAAGGCAATCGTGATGCGCTGAAAATCGTCATGGACGCGCAGCCGGAGATTCTGAATCACAACGTTGAAACGGTGCCGCGCCTGTTCCGCACCGTCCAGCCGCAAGATCACTACGAATGGGCAGAAGCGACGCTGCGCAACGCCAAAGAGCTTGATCCCCTGGTTCTCACCAAAAGCGGCATCATGGTCGGCCTCGGCGAAACATTCGGCGAAGTCGTTGCGGTCATGGAAGACCTGGCAAGCTGGGGCCTGGACATCCTGACCATCGGCCAGTATTTGCAGCCTAGCAAGAAACACATGCCGATTGACCGGTATTACACGCCGGAAGAATTCGCAGAACTCAAGCGCACCGGTCTTGATCTCGGCTTCAAATGGGTCGAGTCCGGCCCGCTGGTGCGCAGCAGTTATCACGCGGAACAGCAAGTTCGCCAGCTCTCGAAGCTGAATCACTTCCGCCTGCGGGAAGAAGCCTGAACCGTTCTTCGCTGGATGACAACAAACGCCGGGGTTCACCCGGCGTTTTGATTATCTGCGTGTGGCGCGCTGGCCGTCACGATTCGATGATCTTGTCGTCAATTAACTGTTGCTGTACGCGCTGCCCGCGCGGGTCAAACGCAAAATACGGCGCGTGAAGCTGGAATTCCATATCCTGCATGGCCCGTCCGGCCCGGTTTTTCTCGATGGTGAAGACCACCCAATCCCGGTACTGGCGCGCCTGGTAGGGGTTAAATGCCACATGATCTTTCGACAAAATGTGATATTTGTTGTTCATAATAACGGCAATATCACACTCGTAGTCCAGCGCAGAACTGCCGCGCAGGTGGAACAGGTGCAGCCGATTCGCCTTCAATCCTTCACGATCCGCCGCCACAATGGCCCATACCGGCACACCCAGGGCTAACGCGGTATCCTTCAGCCCTTCGACCACAATCGTGACTTTTTCGCCCTCGTCCGTCGCTCGTTCCGGATGAATGGCGACTTTTTGCAGATAGTCCACAAAAACGCTGACATTCCCCCCGGTCGCGTCACACAGGCGGGCCGTCATTTCGCGGATGGCGCGCAGCGTCGTAACCGCCGGGCTGGCCTTGACCAGAATCAACCGGTCGGCATACCGGTTCATCCGTGCGAGCGCCATAGCCGTTTTGGCGTTCTCGCGCAAAATGGATTGCAGCGAACCGCCGCTATCGCCGCCGCGCAGCGTGCTTTTGGCGCGTTCCGCGATAATGATATCATACAGGTCCTTGAGCCGGACCCCGCCTTTGAGGTCAACTTCTGGGGGATTAATGCTCTCCAGGCATAACAGCCGGTTCATCAGGTGCGTTTCGGTATGTTCATACGACAGATAAAACGCAAATTGCCCACTGCGCATGGCAATATTCCGGGCGATCTGGAGAGTGGCAATTGTTTTGCCGATTCCCTGTGCACCTCCGAGCAGCACCAACTCGGTCTTGCGCAGACCACCACCGATCATGCCATCCATCGGATCAAAACCCGTTGACAGCGGGACATATTCCGTCAGATCGCCGCGCACCACCATGTCATTTGCCTCGCCCATGACCTGGGCGAGCGTACGCGGCATGTGGGCTGCATTGCGGCTGCTGCGACCGCGCGGGGCGGAACGTCTGGGTGCATTGTTGCCGGCTGGACGCGAACCACCAGCATAATTCGGAGAAGCGGAGTCCGGCGGCTGCGCCCCTGAAGCTGGTCGGTCTGCCATGTCATCATGGAAACGTCGTGTGGACATAACCCTCTGCACTTCCCCTTTTTGTGGGCACCAAATGTTTTCATGATTCTACTGTTTACCGCAAATCTATGCAATAAGCGGCACATTTTGCAGAAAGTTTGGTTTTTGTTTCTTGACCGTTTGTGCGATTGCACCCGCTGGTGCACGGCACTTGTCCGAAAGTGCGGCGATTGTGCTATACTGCTATCGAATCCTAACAGCCTTAATGACATGGTGCCAGGTTGAAACAATGACGTCACTATCTCAATCCGAGCCGGATATCACCCAGGATGCCTCACTCGCCAGCGCCGTCGATCTACGCGATCCGCAGTATTACATTAACCGTGAATTGAGCATGCTGGAATTCAACCGGCGGGTGCTGGAAGAAGCGCTTGACCCGGATACGCCCCTGCTGGAACGCGTGAAATTCCTGGCGATCTTCGCCAACAACCTCGATGAGTTTTTCATGATCCGGGTGTCGGGTTTGCGGGAGCAGGTCGCTGCCGGGGTGGTCGAGACTCCCGCCGACGGCCTGACTCCGGCCCAGCAATTGGCCGCGATCCGCAAGCGCCTGCTGCCCATGTCGGAAGCGCAGTATCGCTGTTACCGTGAGGATTTGCTGCCCAAGCTGCGCGACCACAACATCTACGTAAGCGACTACGGGGATTTGTCGGACGATCGCAAAGAAGCGCTGCAACTCTATTTTGAGAACGAGATATTCCCGGTTCTCACACCGCTCGCGGTTGATCCTGGGCGTCCGTTTCCACACATCTCTAACCTCAGCTTGAACCTGGCGGTTCTGCTCCTGGACAGCACCGGTCAGCGGCGTTTCGCACGGGTCAAAGTTCCCCAGGCGCTGCCGCGCGTGGTGCCCGTTTATCAACTGACTAACAAGTACCTCGGGCAGCGCGTCGGAAAACGCAAGCTGTTCGTCTTCCTCGAAGAGATCATCGCCGCCAACCTGAGCGCATTGTTTCCCGGTATGCAGATCCTCGAATCGCATCCCTTCCGCGTGACGCGCAACGCGGATATGGAGATCGAAGAAGACGAAGCATCAGACCTGCTTCAGACGATTGAAGCCGGGGTCCGGCAGCGGCGGTTTGGCCGTGTCGTGCGGCTTGAAGTTCAAGAAGACATGCCGCAGTTCCTGCTGGAACTACTCAAAGGCTATCTGAACGTTGAGCGGTCGGATATCTACCAGCAACAGGCTCCGTTGGGCATGAGCCAGCTATTTGAGCTGGCGGCACTGGATGTACCGCAGTTGAAATTTACGCCGTTTGTGCCACAACGCCCGACAGTCTTCGATCAGAATGAGGATTTTTTTGCCACGCTGCGCGAACAAGATGTGATGTTGTACCACCCCTACGATTCCTTTCTGCCGGTGATCCGGTTCATCCGCACCGCCGCCCATGATCCGCAGGTGTTGGCGATCAAGACGACGCTGTACCGGGTCGGCAGCAACTCCCCCATCGTCAATGCACTGCTCGAAGCGCAGGAAAACGGGAAACAAGTCGCCGTGCTCGTGGAGCTAAAAGCACGGTTCGACGAAGAAAACAACATTGTGTGGGCGCGTAAGTTGGAAGCGGAAGGCGTCCACGTCGTCTACGGGCTGCTCGGCCTGAAGACGCACTGCAAAGTTGCGCTGGTGGTCCGCAAGGAAGACGATGGGCTGCGCCGGTATGTTCACCTGAGCACTGGCAACTATAACGCCACAACCGCGCGCATTTATACCGATATCGGGCTGTTGACGAGCCGCCCGGATATCGGCATGGACGCCAGCGAGTTATTCAACCGGCTGACGGGCTACGCACCGGCGGCCACCTACCACAAGCTGCTTGTCGCGCCGGAATATTTGCGCGAACGGTTCGATCATTTGATCCGGCGTGAAATCGAACACGCCCGCGAAGGCCGCGATGCACGGCTGATCTTCAAGATGAACGCCCTGGTCGATGCGCGCCTGATTCGCCGCCTGTACGAAGCATCAATAGCGGGTGTTAAGGTTGACCTGCTGGTACGTGGCATCTGCTGCTTGCGGCCCGGCGTCCCCGGCGTCAGTGACAATATCCAGGTGACAAGCGTGGTCGGGCGCTACCTGGAACACCCGCGCATTTATTATTTCACTAACGGCGGCCAGCCAGAAATCTACATGGGCAGCGCTGACTTGATGCCACGTAACCTAGACCGCCGCGTCGAGACGATCTTCCCGGTTGAAGACGAATCGCTGAAAACGCGGATTCTAGACGAGATTCTGGCGATATCAATGAAAGACAACGTCAACGCGCGGGAGCTTCAACCAGATGGCAGTTACAAGCGGCTGCATGCAGCCGAAGGCGAACCTGCCATCGACAGCCAGGCATGGTTTATGGAACATACCCGGTCATCGTCCTGACTCAGCGTGCCGTATGTACCCATAACGTATGGCCATCCGTCACCATTTCGACGGTTCCGTGCCGGTCGGTACGGTACAGCGGCCCGTCACCCACCGCCTGGAGCCGCTCAATCACGGCGGAATCCGGCAGCCCGGACCGGTTGCCCGCTTCGACGGTCACAACCGCCGCCTGTGGCTGAGCCGCCTTCAAGAACTCTGACGAATTGGCTTTGTCGCTGCCGCGCGTAGGCAGTTCAAGGACCGTGCTGCCCACATACCAGCCTGCTGCCAGTAACATCTCCTCGGCATCTTCAGACAGGTCAGGCGTGATCAAAAACGAGGCGTCCTGATAACTTACGCGCATCACCAAGCCCGCATCCTCGACTTTCGTTTCGTCATCAGGCGTTATCTGTGGACTCAGTATCTCGACCAGCACGCCGTCGCCGGTCTGCAGCCGGTACCCCGCCGTGACCGTCTGCACCGGGACGCCGTGTTCTCGCCACGCATCGACCAACGCCCGGTAATTGTCCGTATCGGCGGCCTGCCCGTTGGTTATGGCCAGCGACACATCATACCGATCGAGCAGCGCGGGTAATGCGCTAATCGCCGCATTCTTGGGTTGCGTGACGATCACCAGATCGAGACTGCGATCCCAGAAAGGCAGCGCATCACCTACGGCGCGGCGCAAGCGAGTCGGATTCGGCCCGCCGTCTACCAGCACCTGCGCGCCATGCGGCGTCTGGATCAACACGGCATGCCCCTGCCCCACGTCCATGAACCAGACGTGCAGCTTGCCGTCCGGCTGTGTCAGCGCCGCCGCCCACACCAATACAGCTATCACCCCTCCGGCAGCGATGATCGTGATCGCGGTCACGCGCTGTCTGATCTGGCGGAACAGCGCCGCGCGATCATCCGGGTGCTGGACCAGCACAAGCGCGATTCCCAGCAGCAGCCCGTAATAGACCCAGCCGTACGACGGCGACACGTCAACCCGCAGCGATGCCCAGTCGAAGCGGCCCAGGCTGCGAACAATCGCCAACGTGTACGACAATGGCAGCCACACCACCCACGCCAGCGGCTCGCCAAGCGGCTGCCAGATCATGCCGAATAAAACGGCCAGCCAGCCCAGCGTCATGATGTAGGCTTGCACCGGCACGATCAAGATATTCGCCACCAGCGACAGGATCGATAACCGGCCAAAATAGACCAGAATGAGCGGCGTCGTGGTGATCTGCGCTGCCAGGCTGACCACGACTGGCTCCGCCAGCCACTGCGTGATCTGGCGGGCGGTTTCCTGCGTAAATCCCTTGTGCAACAGCTTTTCAAGCAGGGCCGTCAAATCGTCGCTGAACAACACCAACCCCGCAGTTGCTGCCACGCTGAGTTGAAATCCAATATCCCACAACGTCAGCGGGTTCCACAGCGTCATCAGCCACACGGCAAACGCCAGGGAAGTAAGGCCATACGTCCGCCGCCCCCACCGTGACGCCAGCAGCGCTAGCCCACCCATGATCGCGGCGCGCACGACTGCCGGATCTGCCCCTACGAACAACGTGTAGCCCCCCACCCCCGCCAGCGTGATCCACCCAGCGCGGCGGTCGCCAACGACTGGCGTCAACAGGGCCAGCAGCACACCGATCACGACGATGATATTCGCGCCGGAAATCGCGATCACGTGCGTCGTGCCGGTCCGGTTGAACGCATCACGCACGTCGTCAGGAATGGCGCTCTCGACGCCAAGCAGAATGCCGCTCAACAGCGGAGCCTGGGGGCTGGGCAGCAGCCGGTCAATCGTTTGCTGCGCGCGATCCTTCAACGCGTACATCGCCGCATACAAGGGCTGGCCCTGGTCGTGTGCGACGATATCAACACGAGCGTTGGGAATCAAAGCATGGATACCGCTCCGGGCGAGGTAGTCCCGGTATGAGAAGTCGTCAAACTCAGGCGGAGTCAATAGCGCCCCGCCGACAGACACACGGTCGCCATAGGCGTAATCGCCGTAGCGCGGAGCCTGGGCCAGGATGGTTCCCTGAGCCGGTCGTGTTGTGTCATCCTGGCGCAGCGTTTCGACCTGGATGGTCAGGTTGACGTGGTTATCACGCACGTCAGGATCACGCACGATGATACCGGTCAAATCGACATACCCGGAGTCGACGTAATGCGCGATGTGGTTGGCGGGCAGCGGTCCGCTGGCCCAGGCATAACGCCCGGCCCCAGCCATAAACAGCGCGGCACAGATCAATGCCAGCCGCCACGTGCGGTTGCGCCGGACCAGATACGCCAGCACCAGGCACCCCGCAGCCAAAAGCGCCCATTTGACCGGCGACACGCCATCCAACCGGGCCAGGAATATACCGGCTGTCCAGGCAGCTACCAGATAAAGCAGCGTCATGCCGGGCCTCTTTTAGACACGAAACACAGAAATCGCCGAATCCCCAAGACCACCAGGCTCACCCGGCGGCGGACGTGTTCCAGTTCTGGATAATCGTGTAGGCGGCATCAATGGCTTGCTTGAGCGTCAGGTTACTGGTGTCCAGGTACGCCGCATCGGGCGCGCGCAGCAGCGGCGCGACAGCACGCCCGCTGTCAATCGCATCGCGCTGGCGCAGCCCATCCCGAATCGATTCCAGGTCCGCCGCTTCGCCATTTTGGACCCGCTGTTGATAGCGCCGCTCAGCGCGTTTATCCAGGCTGGCGTCAATATAGATCTTGAGGTCGGCATCCGGCAACACGACTGTGCCAATATCGCGCCCGGCCATGATCACCTGGCCTCGCGCCGCCAGCGCGCGTTGTGACTCCAGCATGGCCGTTCGCACGCCAGCGTTAGCGGCCACAATCGAAACATACGCGTCAACTTCCGGAGCATGAATTTTGGCGGTGATGTCACGCCCATCGGCCAGACATGTATACTGCCGCCCATCATCGGCCAGATCGGGCGTAATCTCCACGCGCGTTTGCTGGGCAAGCCGGGCCACGCGCTCCGAATCATGGGGATCGAGGTGCTGTTCCAGAGCCAGCAGTGTCACAGCACGATAGAATGCCCCGGTATCGACAAACAAATAACCAATCCGCTGCGCGACGGCGAAAGATACCGTGCTCTTTCCCGACCCTGCCGGCCCATCTACTGCGATTATGCTTGGCAAAGACAACTCTTTTCCTGTCCGGGGTGAATGAAAACGCGATGAACCTTACTATACCGTATTCAAAAAAGGAGGGGTAGGCACAAATGCATGGCCGCCCACCTTTGACTATACTCTGTAATACCAATGCACGGACAAGGAAGGCGAAACTATGCCATCACTCACAGTCGCCATCATCGCCGGTGGCAAAAGCTCCCGCATGGGGACCGATAAATCATTCGCGCCATTATTGGGCAGACCGTTGATCGAACACGTCATCGCCCGCGCAGCCGATCTCGGCCAGCAAGAAACCATCCTGATCACCAACCGGCCTGAGGATTATGCTCACCTGAAACTGCCCATGTTCACCGACATCCTGCCGGACCGGGGGTCGTTAGGCGGCATCTACACCGCCCTCCATTACAGCCAAAGCGTAGATACGTTTTGTATCGCGTGTGACATGCCGTTTATCAATCCTGATCTGATGCGTTATATGATTGAACTGCGGACCGGCGGGTCGTATGACGTGATCGTGCCCAAAGTGGACGATCACCCGCAGGGACTGCACGCCATTTACGGCAAAGCATGTCTGGGGCCGATCCGGGAACGAATTGATGCAGGCCAGCTAAAAGTGATCGGATTCTATGACCGCGTGCGCGTCCGGTACCTGGAACCAGCCGAATACGCGCGTTTCGATCCGCACGGGCTGGTCTTTCATAACGTCAACACGCCTGAGGAATTGCAGGTCGCGCAGCAGATCATGTCAGGCGAGTGATTCATCGCAGCAGATCGGTCAACGCCGGGTCCGGTCCCAGAACGGTCAGTTGGGGCAGCAGAACACCGCGCACGCGCACCCGCAAAAACTGGTAATAGGCCACATCGCGCCCGTACAACGACGGGTATCCCGTATCATCCGGCCACAGCATATCCCGCGCCCGCTGCCAGAATTCGGACGCCGCCTGTTGATCGCCGTGAGCGCGCGCCAATTCTGACTCGGCCACGTAAATCCATGCCTGGCCATACGCGCTGTGGGCCAACACGCGTGCGGCATCCAGGTAATCCCGCGCGAGACTCAACTGCCCGCTGGAAATAAACAACCGCGCGATCTGTACGTACGGTTTCGGCTGCGTGGGATCACGCTTGATTCGTGCATGCAGCACAGACAATGCCGCGTCCTGATCGCCGGACTGCCACAACTGGTCAGCACGTTGGAAGGGGGACAGATCGGCAGGATGCACGGCCAGCACAGCTTGCCGCAGCGGTGTCTTGCCCCAGAACCTGATCTGGCCCCATGCCGGATCGAGGGACAATACCCGGCGGTACGCGTCCTCGGCTTGCTCGGCCTGGCCGCGATGCTCAAGCATGATTCCCAGGTTCAGCCACAAATCCGGATCATCAGGCGCGTAACCGACCGCCTGTTGCATCGCGGCGACCGCCGCATCTCCTTGCCTGGCCTGCCAATGCAGAGCGGCCAGATTCGCCCACCAGACCGCGTGCGGCGGTTCGAGTTCCAACGCGCGCCGGTACGCGCCGATGCCCGGCAGTAGATACGTTTCGTCACCCGCATACGCTGCCAGCCCGCACGCGTACGCGAATTCGGCCTGGTAAAGCGCCAGATCGGGCTGGACATGCACAGCGTCTTGCAGCAGCACCGCGCCCCGCCGGAAATTTCCCTCAACCAACTGCTCCTCACCGCTCACATAGTGCGCGTAGACGCCGGTCGACCACCATCCTGTGCCTAACAGCAGCACCCATAACCCCACCGGCATCACGCGGTGCGTTGCGCGTGGTATCCTGCTTTTTGCTGGCGGCAACGGCCCAACCGGCTGCACGGTGCCCGCCGCGAGGATGCCGAGCATCAACAGCATGATCGCGGGTACCATCATCGGCATATCCACCATGCCGTGCACGCCAAAAGCCGCCAGCGCCGCGCCGCACGCCGCCACGTAAGCACGTGCCGCCGGATCGGACTCCCGGCGCAACGCTCTGCCCCCCTGCCGGACGATCACGGCGGCGGTGAACGCCAGCGCTACCAGGCCGGACAATCCCAGCTCCGCCGCTACGGTGAGGACCAGGTTATGAGCATGGGCGTGGGGCTGATCAGGGGGAATCGAGCGGTGTGACATCAAACTCAAACCGAATGTGAACGGGCCGGTCCCGGTCAGGGGATGATCGACAAACGACTGTCCTGCCACCTGAAAAAAGGCCAGCCGCGATCCGGTCTCACGACGCGGCGTATCGAACGCACTGACCGCGATCCCGACAGCGGCCAGCACGATCCCGACGGCCAGCAGTCCACCTGCTCCAACCGCGATCCAAAACCGGCGCGAGCGGCGAAACATGCCGCCGAAGTTTGACACAGGCAGCGGCTGCCGCGTCAAGACGCCTAACGCCACCACCCCGGCACCGGCAGCCAGCCAGGCCCCGCGCGAATACGTCAGGTATAACGTGATCGCGGTGCACGCCAGCCAAAGCGCCCATAACACCCGGTCGAACCGGCGCGGGGACCAGCGAAATCGCACTACTCCCAATGGAAGCAGCATCGCCAGCGTTGCGCCGAACGTGTTCGGGTTGCCGAGTGCGCTCGGCGGACGCGGTGGTACGAAAGCCACGCCAATACCCCGAACGGCCACCCAGGCCGGGAACCAGGCCGCTATTTGAAGAAACGCCAGCAGCATCAAGGGGATCGCGGTCAGCAGAGCCGCATCTGTGATCCAACGACCGGGCAGGCCGCGCCGCACCACATCACTCAGGACAGCCCATACACCGGCATAGAACGCGGCGTACCACAAACCGATCGCCACTCGACCGGACGGATTGTGAAGCACTGAGACGGCATAGGCGAATGTCCACAGGATCAGGGCCGGACCCAGCGGGAAAAAGACTGACGCGAGAGGACGCACGCATACCAACGCCAGCCACAGCGTGATGCCAACGGTTAGCACCGCCAGGGAGGTTCGCAGCAGCGGCACGAACACCAACCCGTTGTACGTGCCGCCCAGGGTCAGCGCGTATGCCACGACCAACAGCACGAGTCCCCGGCCCACCAGGGTGAACCGGTACCGGCGCATGTCGAGCGGCTGTTTCCGCTCACCACTGACGGGTGTCATGCCGTGACCGTCAATACAGCAGCTTGCGCGGACGGTATTGGATCGCTTCGGCCAGGTGCGCCAACTCAATCGTGTCTCTGTCCGCGAGATCGGCAATCGTCCGACTGAGCTTCAATATCCGGTGATAGGCACGCGCGCTCAACTGCATCTGGCGGAGCGTCGTGTTCAGAAGCTGCTGGCCGGCGGGTTCCGGGCGGCAGAAACGGCGAATATCACTCGGCCCCATGTCTGCATTCGACTGCAAGCGCGATTCATCACGAAACCGGTGACGCTGCCGGTTGCGGGCCGCTTCAACCCGCTCCCGCACCGTAGCCGACGGTTCACCCCGCCGATCATCGGTCAGCTTGTCATAATCTACGCGCGGCACATCAATATGAATGTCAATACGATCCAGCAGCGGGCCGGATAGGCGCTGCTGGTAGCGGCGAATGGTCGATGCAGAACAGGTACACTCGCGGACGGGGTCGCCGTAGTAGCCGCACGGACAGGGATTCATCGCCGCGATCAGCATAAAATTCGCCGGAAACGACAGGGCCACCCGCGCACGGCTGATGGTCACGTGTTTGTCCTCAATTGGCTGGCGGAGCACTTCCAGCGTGTGGCTGCCAAACTCCAACACCTCGTCGGCAAACAGTATCCCTCGGTGAGCAAGCGACGCTTCCCCCGGACGGGGCCAGGACCCACCGCCAATCAACCCCGCTTCGCTTACAGTATGGTGCGGAGCGCGAAAAGGACGCAGCCGGATCAGTGGTTTATCGGGTGGCAGCAAATCCGCTACGGAATATATGCGCGTGACTTCGAGCGCTTCATCCAGCGTCATGGTCGGCAGGATTCCGGGCAGCGCGCGGGCCAGGAGAGTTTTGCCCACTCCCGGCGGCCCGACCATCAACACATTATGAGCGCCCGCTGCGGCCACTTCCAGCGCTCGTTTAACGTGCTCCTGGCCTTTCACGTCAGCGAAATCGGTCAGACCATCCAGATCGAGGGGCACGCGCAGATCCAACTCACTGCGCACGTACGGTGGAATAAGCTGTAACTCGTAGAGGTGCTCGACCAGATGGCCGAGCGATTTCACCGGAATAATGTCGATCTCCGGCACGAGTGCCGCCTGGGGCGCGTCCTCTTCCGGGACAAACAAACACTCGTATCCTTCCTGCCAGGCACGATGCGCAATCGGCAAGACACCTTTCACATGACGCACGCTGCCATCCAGCGACAGTTCGCCGATAAAAAGCGCCCCGACCAGCTTGGGCAATGGGACCTGATCGGTTGAGGCCAAAACGCCAATGGCAATCGGGAGATCGTAAGCCGGGCCCTCTTTCCGCAAGTCAGCAGGTGCAAGGTTCACCGTGTAGCGCTTGTTCGGGAATCGCAGCCCGCTATTACGAATTGCTGCCCGGACTCGCTCGCGGCTTTCCTGGACGGCGGTATCCGGCAAGCCGACCACTGTAAACGCCGGGAGCGAATGCGGGTTAAAATCAACCTCGACCTGAATAATCTCACCATCCAGCCCGACGAGCGCGCACGAAAAAACGGTAGAAAGCATCTACACACCTGCCAGGATTACCATGCTGTTTTCGAATATCCAGATATATCCTAGCGCAGATAGCAGCAACTGGAAAGAATCGCCTAAATTGGGCATTGACAGAATGATGAATGCCGAGTACGATCAGAAGCGTAGTGGAAAAGGTTGTTCGCAGAACAGGAAACAAATACCTCGACGCAACAGCATAACTGCGCGAGGTTTTTTTGCCCCGAAGCAACTCCGTTCCCACAACACCAATTAACTCAATTCAAGTGGGAGGAGTATCCCAAAATGTCTGAAGAACGTGTTTCCGGTACCGTCAAATGGTTCAACGCCCAGAAGGGCTTCGGCCTCATCGAGCGCGAAAATGGCCCCGATGTATTTGTACATCACAGTGCCATTCAGGGCGCTGGCTACCGCGAGCTGACCGAAGGTGAGCGCGTGGAATTCACCATCACCCAGGGCCCGAAGGGGCTGCAGGCAAGCGACGTAGCGCGTCTTGGCCACTAGTCCTCGTTAATAACCCGGACACCAGAGCACCTCGTACCACATGGTACGGGGTGTTTTTCATTTCAGCACAGCGCCAGAAACCCTCAAGGAATGTTATCCGGCAGGGGCAGCACATCAGCATGTTGCAGATAAATGCCGCGCACCGGCTCGGTTGTCGCGTATGCGTCGGCGGTCAACGTCCCCCAAAAATCTGACGGATAAGCGACCTGCCCTCGCATGTGCTCGGCATACCGGCGCAGCCACGCAAAAAACGCGCCGTCGCCCAGGTCGTCGCGCAGAGCCTGCATCATCAGCGCGCCGCGCAGATATACCGCGTCGATATACCCGCGCACGGACTGAAAATCATAGATCGGCTCGTCGACAAACCCGACCGGCGCATACGACTCGATGCGGAAATTCCACCACCAGCTCACATCAGCCGGATACGTGTTCTCCACGTAAAGCAGCTCGCTGTAGATTGCCAGCGCTTCATCCAGGTAAGGGTACCGGCCCTGATCGTTGCCGACCATTGCGTACCACCACTGGTGCGCGACCTCGTGCACAGTAATCAATGTCAGCCAGTCATTCGGCGTGCCTTTCCAGGCCCGAAACCAGTCCGTACTTACAAACACCAGCCCGCTGAACTCCATGCCGTCTGGGAAATCTGCCTGGACTACCACCAGCCGTTTGTGAGGATATGGCCCGTACAAGTCCTCAAACAAAGCCAGGGCATCCGCCGCCGTGCGCAGCGCATGACGCGGGGCATCCAGCGAATCATTAGCCGGATCAGGCAGGTAGAACAACTCGACGGCCACCCCGCTCGCCGTTGAGGTATTCAGCACTTTGAACGCATCGGAGATCGACAGTGTCAATTCGCGCCCGCCGGCAAGATCAAACTGCCAGCCGCCATCATCCAGGCGCTGTACATCGCCCGGCCCGGCCACCCGTACCGTGTCCGGTGCGCCGTCAACCACCAGCCTGACCCGGAAATCAGCCGATTGCAGCACGTAATGTTCTCCGATCTCATACGGCTGCGGCGTGATCCAATCACCCGCCGGATCGAACACGGCTGCCAGTGGAAACCACATCCCCAGGTTGATTTGCTGCTCGCTGTATCCCCAATATCCAAGATGCCCGTGCCGGTAGCCGTTCCGAATCGCCGGGATTACCAGGTCATAGGCCAGCACCAGTTCAAGCTCGCAACCAGCGGGCAGCGGTTCGGCCAGCGGCACCGTCAAACGCGTGCCATCCAATATGAAATCGGTGATCGGTTTGTCTCCTGGCCCGGCCAGGCGCGTCAATGTGAACATATCCGGTTCCTGGTTCGGCTCGACGTTGAACACGATTTTTTCTTGAGCGCGCCCTGTATCGTTGCGGTACGTGACACGCTGTTCCGCCCGGACGGTGTGCGCCTGCCAATCGACTGTAGCATCAATGTCATACTGTACGGCTGCCACCGCCGGACCGGGGACGCAGGTTTCTTGTGCCGGGGGTCGAATCATTGGCGCAGCGGGGGTGGCAGACTCCGCCGTCGCTGCCAGCGTCACAGCAGCCCGTAACGAAGCCAGCGGCGTGTGGCCCACCTGCATCCGCTGTGGTTCCGGCGCACACGCGCTCAGCAGCCCTATACAGATCCAACCGATCAACACTGGCAGCATCGCGGTCACTCTACGAATCATGATCACCTCAAGCACATCATAGCGCCGGAATGATACTTCAGGCAGGGTGAAAAACCAACGGTAATCCACCGCTTGCCCCGCATGGCATGCCGAAACCGCCATTGACGCCTCTGCACCGCACCGTTATAATAATCTGCCGATGTCCTGGCAGTGCCAGGGCCTGGATTATCATTCGACGCCAATTTTCCCCGCTGGGGCGCTCATCGATGAGGCGGCTACCTGCGGCGGCAAAGCGAAGATTGGAGATCTTTTCCATGTATGCAATTGTACGTACCGGCGGTCGCCAGTACCGCGCGGAACCGGGCCAGACGATTGATGTCGAACGGCTGCCCTATGAAGAAGGCGAATCCATAGAATTGACCGATGTATTGTTGGTTGCGCCTGACAGCGGTGACCCGCAAATCGGCCGGCCCGTGCTTGATGGCGCAGTTGTCAAAGCAACCGTGCTTGAGCAGGCACGCGGACGCAAGATTTTTGTCTGGAAATACAAGCCGAAAGAGCGGTATCGCCGCCGTCGGGGCCACCGGCAGTATTTCACACGGCTGCGGATCGATAGCATTACGGGTGTGTAAGAGCTACTAGCAGAGGAGTCCTGAGTTATGGCGCACAAAAAAGGTGGCGGTTCAACGCGTAATGGGCGCGACAGCCAGAGCAAGCGTCTTGGCGTGAAACGTTTCGGCGGCGAATTCGTGATCCCTGGCAACATCATCGTTCGCCAGCGGGGCACCAAGTTCCACCCCGGCACGAACGTCGGGATGGGCCGCGATTTCACCATCTTCGCCACCACAGAAGGTTATGTGGTATTTGAAGCGTTCGCACGCGGGCGCAAACGCATCAGCGTGTATCCCGAACTGCCAGAAGTTGAAGCTGCACAGGCGTAACACGAACTCGTTACGGCTTGTTATCGTATTCCGTCAGCCCACTAACCGCTACGCATCCCCCAAGATCAGGGAACCGTGGCCGGAAAGGTTGAGAACAAAACACCATGCGTGAAGATATTCATCCCAAGTGGTACCCCGAAGCGCGCGTGATCTGCGCCTGTGGCAATACCTGGACGGTTGGCTCAACTGTCCCTGAAATCCGCACCGACGTGTGCTCGGCCTGCCACCCCTTCTATACGGGTGAGCAGCGTATCGTGGACACCGAAGGTCAGGTCGATCGCTTCATGAAGCGTCTGCGCGTCCGCGACAATATGATTGCCGAGGAAGAAGCCCGCGACCAGGAACGCACGTCTCCGGATGTCCCGATCGTCGATCTGGGCCTGGACAAGCGTTACACCAACATCTTTATCGAGAACGGTATCGAGGTGATTGGTGATCTGCTGGCTCGTTGGGAAGAAGGCGGCGATGACGCCATCCTGGCGATCTCCGGCATTGGCCGCAAAGTGTTGGCCGACACCAAGAAACTGCTGCGCGCGCGTGGTTATGACATCCCCGAATACGAGGAAGCATAACCGGCGGCACAGGCATTTACGCTTACCTGAGGGCAGGTTTGGCAGCATCGACCTGCCCTTTCGTTTGTGTACCACCAACTGGCAAAGAGGGGAGCGACCATGAAACACCACACAGGCCGCGTCGAGGTCATTTGCGGCAGCATGTTCAGTGGCAAGACCGAAGAGCTTATCCGCCGTGTGCGCCGGGCGATCATTGCCCGGCAGCACGTACAGGTCTTCAAGCCCGATGTTGACACGCGTTATTCCATCGAGCGCGTGACGTCGCACAATGGGCAGGCATTCGAAGCCATCCCCACCAGGGACTCTCAGGTGCTGCTCGACAGCATCAACGATGATACGACCGTCGTCGCCATCGACGAAGCGCAGTTTTTTGACTCCGGCATCGAGGACGTGGTAGGACGTCTGGCGAATCAGGGCATTCGGGTCATCATCGCCGGACTGGACATGGATTTCCGGGGAGAACCGTTTGGTTCGATGCCGCAGTTGTTGTGCCAGGCTGACGAAGTGTTGAAACTTCACGCGATCTGCATGGTCTGCGGCGAAAACGCCAGCCGGACTCAGCGCCTGGTCAACGGCAGCCCGGCCCGCTACGACGATCCGATCATCATGGTCGGCGCATCAGAGGCGTATGAGGCCCGCTGCCGCGACCACCACATCGTGCCCGGTCGCTACGACAGCTAATCAATAAGCCCAATCGCGCGCATAGAACGCCAGATAGTCGGGCATCCGGGGTTCCCAGTACGTCTTATCATGGCCGCCCGGCCTGACCGCGTAGGCGTGCGCGATCCCGCGTGACTCCAACGTGTGATGCAGATGCTCAACCTGATCGAGCATCATGTCGCGGCTGCCCGTATCAAGATAGATGCGCGGCTGTGTCTCGGATCGCAGCCTGAGCGCCACGTCTGCCGGGTTACGCGCCGCGAAACTCTCCCGGTCTACGCCAAAAATCCAGGGCGGGCCGCCATTCTGCGGCGGACCCCAAAACAGGGCCGGGCTGTGAATGCCGACTGCGCAGAACCGCGACGAGTCGCGGAAGGCATGCACGGCAGCCGCTGCCCCACCCATCGAGATACCGCCAATCGCTCGCCCTACCCGCTCGGTCCGCACCCGGTAATGATTCTCGATATACGGGATCACCTCGCCCAACAGGTAGTCGCCGTAGCGCCCATATTGTTCCAGGGCATCCTGGAAGAACTCTTCGTGGCTCTGAACCACCGGCGTCCAATCATATCCCGGCGGATCCGCCGCGTTCAGGTAAAAACTGCGGTAACCTGTCGGCAGCGCAATGACCATCGGCGGCAGCGATCCGTCTGCCACGCCGTTCCAGGCGTGCAGATGAAGGCGCAGCTTTTCGGTGATGTAGCGTGGTCCAAGTCCCCAGGGATGCAGAAAGTACAACACCGGATAGCGCGCACCGGCTTCGTAACCCGGCGGCGTGATCACCCGAATAGACATGCGGCGGCCTACAGCCCGGCTGTCGAGTGCGATATCCTCGACCATCCCCTGGTGATTCACGAGCAGACTCCGTGCGTGTACGTCACACCGGCACCTCTACAGGCTGGTGATGACATGTAGAAGGGACCGGATGGCAGGTTGTGATACCGACACGCTAACCGCCAGGGGGATAAAATTGTAGAGAAAATGAGTCAGCATAGAAACTGTCGTATTGTACCGCTTGCGAATCCACCCAAACGCCAGTGCCACACCAAAAATGATCAACGACGCAGGCGTCAGCGTATACTGGATATGCGTCAGGGCAAACACGACTGCCGTCGCCCAAAACCCAATCACCGGTTGCAGCGCACCACGAAACGCGATCTCCTCACCGATGGCCGCCGACGCTGCCAGCAGAAAAGCCAGCCCAATCGTGTTCACGCTGGACGACAGCGCGTCAGACGCCTGAGTCTGCTCCTTGTACGTTTCCTCAGATACAAGCTGCATCCAGATTCCGCCTACGGTCGCCACGAACACAAACAACAGGATCGTGACGCCAGCCGCCGCCGCCAACCCTTCTCCGGATGGCTTCTCCAGTCCCAGCCGGTGCAGTGATGAACGCCAGCCGCGCCGCATCCCGAACCCGATGCCCAAAACCGGTATGACGACCAGAGGCAGGCTGTTCGCCAGCAGGTCCAGGACTGTCAGTCCATTTTCTTCGTACGTTTTGGCGACGCCCGCCAGCCCGCCGCCCAGAATGAAGTTGACCATCTGGACACCCACCAGGTACACCACGAAAACAAGTGCTACCATGTGCACCACCGAGCGGGGACTGAAGCCGCGCACGCTGTCATCCGGTTCCGGCAAATCACGTTCAACCTCTGCCCCTGAAAGACGCGGCCCCGCTGGAGAGTCCGTTGTGTAATAGTTCAACATCTGCGGGAACAGCGGCGTGCCACCCTGGCCGGCTTCGCCGTTTTCCGGTGCGGTTTCACCTGGCAGCGAGCGCTTGCGTTTGCCGCGAAAAGGGGGAAACAACGCCGCAAGCCGTTCGCGCACAGGATAGAACATGACCGCTGTCGCCAGCCCCGCGACGATCACCGAAGCCAGCAACCCGCCCCAGGCGTCAGCATGGGTCGGCGGCGTGAACGTGTCTGTCGCCGGAGAATACGTCATCGCCACCTGGGCAAGGCCATAAAATACCACGATCAGCATATTGATCAGGCCCAGCACCACCAACACCGCCCGCCGCATCCGGGAATCCGCTTCGCGGTCCGCATAATTGGCGGCGATAACGATAACGCCCAAAACCACTACGGCTGCCAGGTTTAAGAGCAAATCGCCTACAGACAATGGTCGCTCCACACATTGAGAAAGAATAGACCTTAAGGCAAACCAGATTATAGAGTCCGAGCCGCATTTAAGCCAAAGCCCTTACTCGCATAAGGGCTGGCGAAGGTGCTATTGGCGCTGTTGTTGTGGACGGGTAGGTTATTTACTGGCTGAACTCGCCCAACAGGCGTTCGTATGCCCCAAGCCACTCGCTGGCGTCACGCGTGAACTTGGTGATCTTGATATCGGCGAAATGCTCGAACAGCCCCGCCATGATGCCCGGCAGCGACTCCCACCGCTCGTAGCGGATCATCGTCTCCAGGCTGGCAGCACCGTTGCCGGCCCAGGCCCACCGCTGGCGCAGTTGCTCCGCCTTGATCCAATAATCACGTTTTTCCCATGCCATCGCTGAGCCTTCGATGCCATCTTCGATCTCGCGCAGGCAGAACACCAACAATGCCGCCATATCTTTTGCGTCGTCGTCCAGGGTGGTCTTCTGGCTGAGATGCCGCAGCAGTTCCGCCGCCGTGCGCATCAATTTATTCCGATTCTTGCCGGGACTGTCAATATTAACCACGCGGCCCATGAGTTGAGACTCCGTTTGGGTGACTATAGCCGTACATCATCGCCGGACTGCGTTCAAACGCGCCCGCAGCAACCTTACTGGCAGAAGGGGCGACTGTCAAGGGCGGCTGTTCAAGGTAAAAAACCATCAGGCAGACGGAGACAAAACCAGCGGCATCGCCAGGTCAAACCAGTAGCGCCGGTCATCCTCACCGCGCAGCGTCAGGTGTCCTTGCTGGCGCTCCGCCAGCAGGCTGGCAACATACAATTGCATCCGGTGCAGTTTGGGGCGTCCTGATTCGCTGAGATCGCGCGGGTGCATCAATCGAAACAAGGCTGTGGCATCTTCCTCGCTGAGATCGGGCGCGCGGTGTTGAACCGTAACGTGCGCTTGCAGCTCATCATAGTCCAGTCGAATGTTAACGTGTTCATCCGAGGGACTCTCGGCCAGCGCAAATTCGACCAGAATATACAGAATCCGGTGCAGCGCAGAGGGGGCCACCAGGCTCATCGGCTCACCTGACGCCGAACCGTTGTGATAGATGATCTGCTCGGCAGGAAAACGATGCAGCGCATCGGTGAGCCAGTGTTTCACAAACCGGTCCAGAAAAACAGCTTCAGTATCAAATCGCTGCTGGTTCGCTTCCAGGTACATGATATCCAGCGCGATTTGAGCATAGCGGCTCAGTTGGTTGGCATTCTTGATGATGTGTTCCAGAAACTCGGTCTGTTCCTCGTCAGAGAGACTGCCGCGATTGTTATATAATAACTCCGCAAACCCAAGGATCGTGCTAAGCGGCGTGCGGAGATCGTGCGAAATCATGCTCAGGAACGATTGTTTCGCCAGCTCCAACTGCCCCTGCGTCGTTGCGTCTCGGAAGATGAGCAGCGAACCGGCTATGTCACTATCCTCAAACAATGGAATCTGCTGCCAGATCAAGCGCTGCGGCGGATTCCCCAAGACGTGCAGGTTGCCCCACTGTGTGTGGTCGGGACGTCTGGATACCGACAGCAGCGCGCGCAAATCCGGCGCAACATAATCCGCCTGACGCAGAAGGCTCTCAACCGACTGCGGAACGGTGTGCAGGTTGAACAATTCGCGCAAGCGCGAATTCACCAGGCACACTGTACCGGTCGAATCAACCACCAACAACCCTTCGTTTGAGCTTTCGCTCCAGGCACGCAGTGCCAACAGGTGTAGGTTATCCATCGTCAAACGATCTTAGCCGAATAGCCTCATATCAGTGCTGCCTTAACATTAGTGCAGGTCGTGAAAGTTTGCAATAAAAAAGTAATATAATCAGGAATCGGAATCGTCGCCGGCGTGCCGCGCGGTAGGACGCACTATGTGTTTGTGTTATCATCTGCTGTAGAATCGTATCATTGGACGCACCATGACCGAGTTTTTCCTAATCCGACACGCAATCAACGATTGGGTGAGCACCGGCAGGCTTGCCGGGTGGTCCCCCGGCGTGCACCTGAATGACGACGGCAAGAAGCAGGCCGCAGCGTTGGGTGAATCGCTGGCCAATGCGCGCCTGGCCGCTGTGTATTCAAGCCCGCTTGAGCGGACTATGGAAACCGCCGAAGCCATAGCTGCCCACCACGACGGCCTGACCGTGCAGCGCCTTGACGGCGTGGGCGAAGTCCGCTACGGCGACTGGCAAGGCGAAAAACTCAGCAAACTGCGACGTGAGAAAATGTGGTTTGTCGTCCAGCAATATCCCAGCCGGGCGCAGTTCCCCGGCGGGGAGGCAATCCGGCAGGCGCAAGCGCGCGCCGTCGACGCGCTGGAAATGCTGGTCGTTCGCCACCCCAACCAACGAGTCGCCGTCGTGTCACACAGCGACGTGATCAAGCTTATCGTAGCACATTATTTGGGCGCACACATCGATCTTTTTCAACGCATTGAGATATCACCTGCTTCGCTGACAATCGTGCGGCTGGGGGCGGATCGCCCGTACATCGTGCGGGTAAACGATACCAGCTATCTGCCTGTCATCGAGCGCGCGCCTATGCCCGCCAGACAACCGATCTGGCGGCGGCTACGGCGGCTGATCGGCTGGCGGGTCCGTTAAACAGGCGTTTGAATGCTTGTCACATTTCGCCAACAGCCCTAAAATTGGATGCAGAAGGTGACCCAAACAGACAGTCCGCTGAAAGGTAATAGCGTATAATGCCAAATACCGAGATCGAGCTTGATCCTGCTGATTTCGTGACAGTGGGAACCGTCGGGCCAAAAGGCCGCCGGCTGTTTCATTTGCAGGCCGGTAAAGGCGACCAACTCATCACGTTGATCATCGAGAAACAACAGGCGCAAGCGTTAGCGGATGCCATCAATGAACTACTCGAAGGACTTGGCGAGAAGCATCCTGAACTGCCCGAAGTAGCGATCAACCTGGCCCACTGGGACATGTCGCTGCGCGATCCGCTCGATTCGTTATTCCGCGTATCGCAAATGGGCCTGGGTTATGATGAAGAACGCAATTTGGTTGTGCTCATTGTACAGGAATTGGTCGTCAGCGAAGAACAACTGATCGAGCCAGAACCCCAGGTGGTACGAATCTGGGCCACTCGTGAACAGATGCGCGCCCTGAGCGAACACGCCCAGTCAATCGTCAAAAAAGGGCGCGCTGATCCCAAAGCCAACGGGCATATGATTTATTATTGGACGTGATGACCGACAATCCATCCCACCCACTTCACGACCACCTCGTCGGCGCTGCTCGCAATACCGAGGAGCAAACGGTCAGTATCTCGCGTGTCGAAACGTTATTGGACACCGGTAAGATCGTCGCTATGCGCGGCAGCGCGTTATGGGGATCGAATTACGCGGCGCTGGTTACCGTCAGCGATTCAGAGCTGCAAACGACCGCCGTCTACAAACCGCAGCGCGGCGAGCGTTCCCTGTGGGATTTCCCTGATGGCACTTTGTGCTACCGCGAAGTCGTCGCCCATCTCATTTCGAAGGCCATCGACTGGTACCTGGTGCCGCCCACCGTGCTGCGTGAAGATGGCCCGCATGGTCGTGGATCGCTCCAGTTGTTCATCGAGCACGATCCAGAGATCAACTACTTCTCGCTCGACGACCGTTTTGTCGACCAACTCCAGCGGTTCGCCGTGTTCGACTACCTGATCAACAACACGGATCGAAAAGGCGGGCACCTGCTAATGGATGCGCGTGGCAAGCTGTGGGGCATCGATCACGGACTGACCTTCCACACGCTGCCCAAGCTGCGCACGGTGATCTGGGAATTCACCGGTCAGTATGTGCCGGATGCGCTGCTGGAAGACGTCCACAAGCTGTGCGAACAACTCGATCGTGAAGATACCGCCCTGCGCCAAGCCATCGGTGACAAGCTGACCCTGGCGGAAATCAACGCGCTGCGCCGTCGGATTCAGCAGCTTCTTGAAAACAAGCGGTTTCCCCGCCCCGGCCCTGGCCCGAACCACCCCTGGCCGCCTGTGTAACTGGTGCCGCCGCTTGCCCGACCAGCCAGCGGCGGTTTTTTGTTCCGCGCGGCTGGCACCTGTGCAGTTTTCGGGTAGACTGAACCTATTGACATCCTTAGCAGTGATTCAAGAAAGCCTCATACTTTTTTTCTCCCATACAAGGAGTCACGATGATCCAGGACATCGCCACACAAGTACGCGAGAATATTAAGCGCGTCATTGTGGGCAAAGATGACGTGATTGATTTGATGATGGTGGCCGTCCTTAGCGAAGGGCACGTGCTGCTCGAAGACGTGCCAGGCACCGGCAAAACGACACTCGCCAAGTCGATGGCGGCGTCCTTAGGATGCACATTCCGGCGCATTCAATTTACGCCGGACCTGCTGCCGAGCGACGTCACCGGCATCAACTTTTTTAACCAGAAGACGCAGTCGTTTGAATTCCGTCCCGGCCCGATCCTCAGCCAGATAGTACTCGCTGACGAGATCAACCGCGCGACGCCCCGCACGCAGAGCGCCCTGCTCGAAGGCATGCAAGAGCGCCAGATGACCATCGACGGCGAAACGCGCCGCCTGCCGCGCCCATTTCTGGTGATGGCGACCCAAAATCCCATCGAACTGGAGGGCACGTTTCCACTACCGGAGGCCCAGCTCGACCGGTTCCTGATGCGCGTTGCGATCGGGTACCCGTCCGAGGCACAAGAGAACGTGCTGCTGCTGCGCTTCAAAACCGAAGACCCGCTTGAAACGCTCCAGCCGGTTACCGATCCCGACACGATGCTGGACCATATCGGGCAGGTACGCGAGATTCACGTTGCGGAAGCCGTGCAAAATTACATCGTGGCGATCACGCGCCAGACCCGCCGTTTTGAAGAAATCGACCTGGGAGCCAGCCCGCGCGCGACCCTGGCGCTCTACCGGACCGCCCAGGCACGCGCGGCCATCGCCGGGCGCGATTTTGTGCTGCCAGACGACGTGAAGTACCTGGCACCGTTTGTCCTGACTCACCGCGTCCAGATCAGTCCTCAGACCCGGCTGCGTGGCCGGCACCCGCAAGACGTGATCAGCGATCTCGTGGCGACGATTCCGGTTCCGGTTGAACATTAACCAAGGCGGTTAGCATGGGCTTTTTTGATTTTGAGAGCGCCGAGCGCCAGGAACTCGGCACCCAGCCCATCCAGGGACGCGGCGACACACTGCATGCGCTGCTTGATCATCGCTGGGTGAGCTTCGCCTTCATTGTGCTATTGATTGCGATCATGGGCGGTGCCCCGGAACTGCTGGCAATGGTGGCCTTCATGCTGGTAGTGGTGTCTGTCGCGTGGCTGTGGAGCCGCGACTCGCTGCGCGGACTGGTGTACCACCGGCAGTTTCGCTACCGGCGCTTGTTCCCCGATGAGGAATTCGACGTCCAGATCACGATCGAGAACCGCAAACTGCTGCCGATCTCGTGGCTTCAGGTTGAAGATGAATGGCCGCTGCGCGTCGGCCCCACCAATGAATACGACCTGCCGCGCGCCGAGGACGATCCCGACCTGGGATTCCTGATCAACACCTACTCGCTGCGCTGGTACGAGCGAATCCGCCGCCGGTTCACGCTGCAAGCCCGGCAGCGCGGCATCTACCAGATCGGACCTGCTCATCTGTTGTCTGGCGATCCGTTCAGCCTGTTTGATCGCAAAATCTCGGTCGAAAACCGCCGCGAAATGCTCGTCGTATACCCGCGCATCAAACCGCTGCAAGAGTTGGGGCTGCCGCTCAAAGACCCGTTTGGCGACAAACGCGTGCAACGCCGCCTGTTTGAAGACCCCAGCCGGACAATGGGCATCCGTGACTATTCGCCGCACGACAGCTTTCGCCATATTCATTGGAAAGCAACCGCCCGCGCGGGCAGCCTGCAAACACGCGTCTACGAACCCACGCGCAGCCTGCGTACCGTGTTGTGTTTGAACGTGGCGACGTTCGAGCAATACTGGCGCGGCGTGTGGCCTGCCATGCTCGAATACGAAATGGAGGTAGCTGCTTCGCTGGCGAATTGGGGCATTACCGAGGGACATTCGGTCGGCATGTCGGCCAACGGGACACTGGCTCACGCCGACCAGCCATTTCGCATCCCGCCCAGCCGCAGTTCTGACCAGTTGGCGCACATCCTGGAGGCGCTGGCCGCCGTCAGCTATTTTGTCAGTAGCAGTTATGATCGGTTTTTGATCGAGGAAAGTCCCCGGCTGCCCTGGGGGGCGACCCTGGTCTTGATCACGCCGTCCATGAATGACGCCATCGCCGGAAGCATCTTGCGCCTGCGCGACAGCGGGCGGCGGCTGGTGTTGATCGCCCTGGGCAAGGTGGCCCCACCCTTTCTGAACGGGGTGACGACGTATCATCTGCCCATTCAAGACGAAGAACCTGAGCTTCCCGCCGAAGACGAACTGGCCGGGGAAGATGCCGCTGCTGCGGAAGACAGTCTGACGCCGCGCCAGCGCTACCTGCTGCGCCGCGCCAGAGAAGAGGCCAAAGAACGTGCTAAACACGCCGGTGAACACCACGCCTGATACAGGTTCTGCGCCGCCAACGCGCAGCCGGGTAAACTGGCGGCAGGAATACATCCATCTCACCGTCGGTCTGATGATGGCATGCTGGTTGGCGGGATGGGTTGCCCTGACGCTGAACTGGTTTCTGGAGATTTCGCTGGCAACGACATTCGGCCTCAGCGCGGTTCACCTGTTGGGCAGTATCGTGCTGGTCCGGTGGCTGCTGCACCGGCGCACCAGCGGCAACCTGATCCTGGCAACCGTCGCGCTGGTGATGTGGATCGCAGCGGGTATCACGGTGCTGCTCATGCCGTCGCTTGCCCGAACCTATGGCGGGACCGACCACCTCACGCTGACCGCCCTGTTTTACATCGACCGGCAGACACGCGTACCAGGTGGCCCGTTGGTGGTCCTGTGGGTGCTGTTTTTCTGGTGGCGCGGCTACCAGTTGGGCAACGTGTATACGACGCTGGTACGCGCCAGTTTCGGCATGCGCCTGGGGCTGCTGGGATTCCTGTGGGGCGCGATTCTATCAGGTCACGCGCTGCGGGAAGACATCCTGGCGCTCGTCCCGTTGTTCTTCTTTTGCGGGCTGTTGGCGTCCAGCCTGGCACGGGCTGACAGCTTGAATCTGGACCAGTCACGGCACAGCGCGTTTGGGCGCGGCTGGATTCTCTCGCTGACGGGCATCGCGCTGGTCGTGACGCTGGGCGGTTACATCGCTGCGCTGTGGCTGTCTGGCATGAATACGCGCGAAATTGCTGAGGTACTCAGCACCTTAGGTGAAGGCGCGCTAACCCTGCTGTTCCTGATTCTCTCGCCCATGCTGCTGCTGGCCCAGGTGGGCTACAACCTGCTCAAAGCCGCCTTACCAGATCGGCTGCATGGCCCCATCCTCGAAACCGGATCGGGCGTGAAAAACTCAAACCAGGACGTCCAGGCTCCCTGGTTATCACAGCTGTTCGAGCTATTCGGTAACGCGCTGGCAATCGCGCTCGTGATTTTGGTGGTCATCTCGCTGCTGGCTTTCATCTGGTTTCTGTTTGTCGCACGCGGCCAGCGCCAGGAGTACGAAGACGAGGAACGCGAGTCGCTGGGGACCGGCGAAGTAGTCGGCGGCCTGCGGCAAGCGCTGGCCGATCGCTGGCGGCGTCTGGCCGACTTGCTCGGTTCCCTGCGCCAATTTGGGCTGGGACGCGGTTTTTTCACCGCGCTGACGATCCGCCGCATTTATGCCCGTATGGAACATTTGGCCCAGACACGCGGGTATCCTCGTATCCCGTCCGAAACGCCTTACGAGTACCGCCAGCAGTTGCATCAAGCATTTCCCGGCCAGGAAGCTGATTTCCAGCAGATCACCGAAGCGTATGTCGCCGTGCGATATGGCGAGACTCCCGAAGACCCGGCTGATCTCGCTGCCGTGCGTGCCGCCTGGAGCCGCCTGAACAGCAGCCCCGATCCAGCCGGGTCTTCCTGACTACGCGAAAAACGGGTGCCACCTGAAAAGAGACGGCACCCGCTGCGCTGTGAAGGTGTCCCACTAGGGGATAGGAACCGGCGTCACCCCAACCGGTGCTGGTGTTGAGGTCGGCGTAGCGGTCGCACGCGGCCCTGGCGGCGTCTGCGTCCGTGTTGGGCTGGGCACTGCCCCACCCCCAGGTGTCGCAGTCGGCGTAGGCGTCGGCGTCGCTATCGCCAGCTCGGTCAACTGCTGCACGCGGTCCGCCAGGGCAGCAAACCGCCGGTCAAACTCGCTCGTCGTGAACGGGTACGGGTACAGGTCGCTCCAATACACGACCCACTGATACTCCTCATAGGCCGGCACGATGTCGCCCAACTCCTCCAGGATCAGCCCGCGAACATAATGATCGACGGCTGTCTGCCGCACGGCTAATGCCAGCGCCACGTCGGCGAGAGCCTGCTGTAAGGCGGACTGGCGCTCACTCTGCGCCAGCGAGACGCCGCGCCGTACCGTCGTCCAGTAGCGCGCCTGGGCGCGGTAAGAATAGGCATCCGCGCGTTGGTCCAGTGCGGTCAGGCTGGCGACAAACGCGTCGCTGAGTGCGCTGAGTATGGTGTCATATTCACACGTAAGCTGGTCGGGATAAAACGTGCACAGTTCAACCAGTGTTTTCGCCTGCAGCAGTTGGTATTCCCGGTTTGAACGATCCGCCGAGAGAAGCTGGCTCAGCCAGATATTGGCTTCGGCGTAGTCTTCGATCTTGAAAGCAATATCGGCCAGCGTGGCAGCCACGTCGCTGTTCAGCGCGCCGGAGCCGGTATAGGCAACACGTTCCAAGTCGTCTTTTGCGGACTCAAAACGTCCCTGGCGGAAATACAGATCGCCGCGCAGACGGAACGCATCCAGAATAATCGATTGGGCGCTTTCCGGCAGGTTCGCCCGCACGTCGATGATACGCGTCAAGGCTTCCTCGGCCAGATCGTCATTCCCTTCGCCCAGACGCGCCTGAGCCAGATACAGATAACCCGCCGGATCACCTGCGTAATATTGTAGCAGCGTCTGGGCACTGAGCACCGCCAGCCCATAATACTGAACCTGTTCCTGAGAGCCAGCCGGTGATTGCCCGGCCAGCCGCAGATATGTTTCCGCTTGAAGATGCAGCGCGGGTTGCAGCGCCGGTTCGATGTACAGCGCCTGACCGATATAGTCCAAAGCGATACGGAGTTGGTTGTTTGCCAGTTGGATTTCCGCTGCCAGAATCAACAGGTTCGTATCTTCAGGCGACTCCAACAGCGCCTGTGTGACCGTGCTGAGCGCCGCCGTCACCTGGCCACGCACAAGCTGCGCGCGCGCTTTGGTCACAACCGCCTGGATCAAACGTGGATCGGCGCTCAAGGCCTGGTCACTGAAGGTCAGCGCATCTTGAGACTGCGGGTTCTGCATGAACGATACCTGCGCCAACCCGGCCAGAATCAATGGCTCGCCCTGACACGACGTGAAGCCGCGCGGCGGTTCGTAAGCACGCGCCTCGTTTAGCAGGTCAAGGGCTTGCCGGTAATCGCCCTCCGCCGCATGGCTCAGCGCCTCATAATACACGACCGAGGGATAACAGTGGTCGGACTGCTCGCGTTCCGTGCTCAACAGCCGGATCGCTTCGTCGTAATCCCCAATCGAGTAATAATTGACCGCTTCTTCGACCAACCGCGCGACGTTCACATTCACACGCGGATAGAGCGCCGTTGGGCTGGCCAATCCATAGGGATTGCCGCGCTGTTCAAGCCCCGCCGGCACACTGGTCGCCGGGACGGCCATCGTCCCTGGGAACGGGGTAGGCGTAGGCCCGCCTATCGTCGGCGTCATGGTGAGTGTGGGCGTCAGGCTGGGCACGCGCGTATACACAACCCCGACCTCTTCCCCGCGAAGTCGATCCAGAAAATCAACCTGACTGATCGCCAGCACAACCACTGCCGCGAATCCAATCAGCACCAGCGCCGCCACTGCGTACAGGGCCTGTCGAAGCCGCGTCGCCCCACCCTCGCCGTAGCGTTTTCTGCGCTTGTGAGTCCAGGGTATGTTGAGATGATCGACGGGCTGCGGATTGTACCGGCGCAACAAATCATCAACGGACTGCTGCACCCGTGCGTATTTCGTGTCGTCCAGCACCGGCACGGATGCCCCCGCGCCGGGTTCCGTCGTATGCACCGGCTCGACGCCCAACGCCCGCAGCCCCTTCAGGGCGAATTCGTTTTGTGGATTGATCGCCAGCAGTTGTTTCAGGCAGAACAGCCGCTCGCTGTCGTCTCGCGCCACACTGCTCAGCCATAACCAGGCCATCTCGTTATGCGGATCCAACCTGATAGACTGTTGGAGCGCGTCTCGTGCAATATCAGGCTGGCCACTGCGAGCCGCCGCGATCCCTCTCTGAAGCAGTTGCTTAGCTTGTTCCTGACCCATGAAGCTTTAGTCCTGCGCTGCAATCAGGCGATGTGATCATTGTACAACAACATGGTCTTCACAAACAATTGACGCGGCGCGGCCATAATCAATCGATCAAAACGCAGCGGCCACGTTATACTGTGCCGTGTATTGGCACCCCAGCAGAAAGGACCCATGTGTCATGGCCGAGATGTGGCGTTTGTTTGTTGCCCTGGAGCTTCCCCCGGCAGTGCGTGCCGAACTCGTGCGCGTCCAGGCGCAGTTGAAGCAGCAGGTTCCACCCCAAACAATCCGGTGGGTAAATCCGGAGGGCATCCATCTGACGTTAAAATTCCTGGGTGACACGCCTGCTGTCAAACAGTCAAGCCTCGAACGCGCGTTGACGCAGGCGGCGGAAGGTCACGCGCAGTTTGACCTGGCGGCGGGCGGGTTAGGGTGTTTTCCCAATCTCAAGCGCCCTCGTGTGGCCTGGGTCGGGTTGCATCAGAATCTCGACGCATTGGTAGCCTTGCGGAATTCGGTCGAGGAGCACATCGCGCCGCTTGGCTATCCGACCGAGAACCACCCATTCAACCCGCACCTCACGGTGGGCCGCGTGCGAAGAGAGGCACGACGCAGTGACGTTGAACGCGTTGGCGAGTTCATTGCCAGCGCGCCGCCCGGAGAACCGGTTCCGTTTCGGGTCGCGGCGGTGACCCTGTTTCGCAGCGAGTTGAAGCCGGACGGCGCTGTCTATACGGCGCTCTTTCACGCATCGCTCGAACCCGCGTAACAGCTTTTCTGGCGCGGGCGGCAAGGCGTGCTACAATGATAATAATTCTGATCGTATCCTAGCAACAGGAGGTTAGACCGCTGGAACCTGTAGAATTAGCCCGGATCATAGTTGATCTGGCATCTGACAAAAAAGGGGAAAACATCGTTCTCATGGACATGCGCCAGGTATCGCCGATAGCTGACTACTTCGTTATCGTCAGCGGCACCAGCGCCCGGCAGCTAAAGGCCATCATCGAGCATATCGCGCTCGAAACCAAAAACCAGTACAGCATCCTCCCCTGGCGAACCGAAGGTCTCGCCGATAATGGTTGGGTTGTAATCGATTATGGCGACGTGGTGGTCCATGCATTCTTGCCCGAAAGACGCGCCTACTATGATCTGGAAGGGTTATGGCGCGAGGCCCCGGTCATGGTCCGTATGCAATAATCCAGGATGTGCCCGCTCTCCAATAAAAAAACGAGACACCGTCACCGATGTCTCGCGTGCCAGTGATCACCGGCTGTCTATTCAAAGATCCAACGGTCGGTGTCGCGCGTCCAGGCAATCAGTTCATCAGGCGAGAAGAAGAGGGCTACTTCTTTCTCGCCGTTTCCGGGGCTGTCTGAGCCATGAACCAGGTTGCGCCCTACTTCCATACCAAAATCACCACGAATCGTGCCAGCACCAGCCTCGACCGGCCTGGTCGCGCCAATCGTCATCCGCGCGATCTGTACGGCGTCGCTGCCTTCCCACGCCATCAACACGACCGGTGCAGACGTGATGTAGTCGAGCAGCGGTTCATAAAATGGCTTGCCTTGATGGATAGCGTAATGCTGGCTGGCAAGTTCCCGGCCCATATGGATGAATTTCATGCCCGCCAGGCGCAGGCCCCGGTTCTCAAACCGGCGAATGATTTCGCCGATCAGCCCCCGTTGGACAGCGTCCGGCTTGATTATGATTAATGTGCGTTCCACAAGTCCTCCTGCGTGTCGTTCAAGAATAGCTGTCAATCACAACAAGCGGGCCGGGTTTCCACCACCCGGCCCACTCTATTGCCAGTGTGTATCGCCTCACCTGCGCTGTGTCAAGGGCCTACAGTTGATCCAGTGCGC
>CAYMTN010000002.1:0-58835 GCA_964393335.1 uncultured Anaerolineaceae bacterium | reverse complement strand
CCGCGTGGATCATGCGGCGCATGGGCGTGTCTTCGATGCCGATCGTGTTCAGGATGGTCAACAGCGCGCCCATCCAATGCGTGACGTTGATCATCTCCGGGCCGGAAATGCCGGGGAACAGGTACTTTGCCCCGCCGGAGAACCCGACGACTTCATGCGGAAATGTTGGGCCGACGATCAGAATGTGGTCGGCATCCAGGGCGGCGCGGTTGATGCGCACCGGCACGTCTCCGCCCAGCGACGGGTGCCAGGTATCCCCGGCGAACGCTTTGACTTCATCCTGCGTGATCGTCCCGATGGCATCCAGCGCGCCGGGGTTATCCCACGCGTGGTTCAGCAGCCCGATCTGCCGGTAAGTGCTGGCGCGTTCTTCCGGCGTGATACCGACCAACCGGCACAGCGCGTCGTCATCGAGCGGCAGATGCGTGCCCAGCGCAACCATTACATCCACGTGGCGCGCGTCATGCAGCGCCTCGACCACCAGGCGGAACAGCAGCGGCAGCGGCGCAGTACGGGTGTGGTCCGGGATGAGTACCAGCACACGCTGGCCGCTGAAACGTCCTTCCAGCCCGCGGGCAACCGCCTCGCGGATGCTATCTTCCGCCAGCAGACCGCTTTCGGCTAATGCGGTGGTGTAGAGCATTGTTCACACTCCGGAATACGAGCTAAACCCACCATCGATCGGGATCACGACACCGGTCACGAACGCCGACGCAGGCGATACCAGCCATAACACCGTGCCAAGCAGGTCGGCGGGAACCCCGAAGCGGCGCATCGGCGTGTGGTCGAGAATTTTCTGGCCGCGCGGCGTCAATTCGTCTTTTTCGTCGAACAGCAAGAAGTGGTTTTGCTGGGTCGAAAAGAAGCCCGGCGCGATGGCATTGACGCGCACGCCCGGCCCGTATTCCTCGGCCATGTGAACGGCTAACCACTGCGTAAAGTTGCTCACGGCGGCTTTGGCAGCGCTGTAGGCTGGTACGCGCGTCAAGGGGCGGAAGGCGCTCATGGACGATACGTTCAGCACAATCCCCGCGCCACGCGCCATCATCTGCGGCACGAAGATTTGTGTTGGCAGGACGGTGCCCAGGAAGTTCAAGTTAAACACCCATTGCAGCGCCTCGGCTGGCAGGTCAAAGAACGAGAGTGCGGCGCTGGTGGTAGCCTGGTTGTTATTGCCGCCTGCGCAGTTGATCAGAATATCTGCCGGGCCAAAATGCGCCTGCACCTGGTCGGCAGCGGCGATCAATGTGTCACGTTCGAGCACATCGGCATAAATGGCCAGCGCTCGTTCACCGATTTCTGCAGCGCGTTCGTACGCGCGTTCGCGCTCACGATCCAGCAGCACGACATTCGCGCCATTTTCGGCCAAAAAAGACGCGATGGCAAAACACAGTATGCCGCAGCCACCGGTTACGACGGCAGTCTTGCCGGTCAGATCAAATAAATCGTGGGAGGTTGTCATGGATCACGTTCCTTTTGTGGCGGGTGTAAACGGGCTAGGGCCTGGCCGGTGGTGCGCATGATTCACGCACGACCAGTTCGACATCGAACGGACTGGACGCCGGAATATCCGGGTGTTCCTGGGTCAGCAGGCGCAGCAAGGTTTTCACGGCGAGTTGGCCCATCTCATAGGCCGGGATGCGGACCGTTGTCAGTGGCGGCTCGACGTGTTGGGCGGATAGGATGTCGTCGCAGCCCGTTACCGACAAGTCGTTCGGGATGCGCAGCTTGCGCTCCCGGCAGGCGGCGTAAACTTGCAGGGCGACCATATCGTTGAACGCCACGATGGCTGTCGGTGGCACATCACGATCTAACAAGGCATCGATGGCGTCGCGCCAATTGTCATTGGCATACGTGGGCTGGTCCAACTCGATGATCAGGCCCGGGTCGGGTGTCATACCGGCTTGAGCGAACGCTTTTTCAAAGCCGCTGCGGCGCATACGGGCGGGATAATAGTAGGGTGCGGACAGGTTAAGCAGCGCGATGCGTTCGTGCCCCAGGTCCAGCAGGTAGCGTGTCGTTTGATAGATGGAACTAACGTGATCGACCAACACGTTAGGCGTGCGTGTGGTTTCCATGCTGTAGTTGCACAGTACGACCGGCGCATCCCCTTCAAGCAGCTTCAAGACGTGCTCTGGCGCAGCACGCGGCGAGACGTACAATACGCCGTCGACGGCGGTTTGCTGAGTCAACAACCGGATATAGGCTTCTTCACGCGCGCTGTCGCCGCGCGTGCTGCACATCAAGAGCGTGTAGTCTTCGGTGATAGCGGCGTCTTCGACCGCTTCGACGAACTGGTTAATGACCGGTTCGGAGATGGTGGGAATGACGATGGCAATTGTACGGGTCTGGTTGGTGCGCAGGCTGCGGGCGGCCAGGTTCAGCCGGTAATCCAGCTTGCGGATCGCGTCTATCACGCGCTGGCGCGCGTCTTCGCTGACGACCTCAGGTGAGTTCAACACGCGGGATACCGTCGCGGTCGAAACCCCGGCCAACCGGGCGACATCTTCCATTTTGGCAGGCATGAGATTCACTCCCGGAATACGAGAGAATGTAATCGATTACATTAAACACGAAAAACGACGGTTTGTCAAGTGATGTCCGGACCCTGAGGGAAAAAACGCCGCAGAACACATCATGGCGATCTGCGGTGAGCGGGAGCGATGACGCCGGTTAGTTCTCTCCTTCGAGCATACGCTCGCGCCGTTTCTGGTCTTTCTGGCGGTCTTCGTTGTTGAGGATGCGCTTGCGGATGCGCAGGCTTCTAGGCGTCACTTCAAGCAGTTCGTCTTCTGCCAAAAACTCGATGCAGTCGTCCAGGCTGAAGATGCGCGGCGGGTTGAGGCGCAGTTCTTCCCCGTAATACTTGGTGTGGATCGCGGACAGGCTTTTGGTCTTGGTGACGTTCACGGCGAGATCCTCGGGGCGAATGTGCTCGCCAATGACCATGCCCTCGTACACTTCGGCTTTTGGCTCGATGAAGAACGTGCCGCGTGTCTGGGTATGAGTCATGGCGTACGTGGACGCGAAGCCATGTTCCCACGCGACGAGGCTGCCGAACTGCCGTCCGGGGATCGGTCCGGCCAGCGGTGCGTACCCGTAGAACAGGGTGTTCAACTGGCCCATGCCGCTCGTCGCACGCATGAAGTGCGCGCGGAATCCCAGCAGGCCGCGTGTCGGGACTAGGTATTTCAGGTACGTGGTGTCGTGGTGCGTGCGCATGTCGAGCATCTGCCCGCGCCGCGCGCCCAACAATTCGACTACTGTCCCGACCATGTCCTCGGTAATCTCGATATGTACTTCCTCGATGGGTTCGAGCATCTCATCCGTATCCGGGTCGCGGCGGTAGATCACTTCCGGCTTGCTAACTTCAAATTCGTAGCCTTCGCGGCGCATCGTTTCGATCAGGATGCCGAGATGCAGCTCGCCGCGCCCACTGACGATAAACCGGTCCGGCTGGCTGCTGTCGGCGACGCGCAGCGCCACGTTGCTGCGCGTTTCTTCATACAGACGCTGGCGCAGGCGGCGCGATGTACCCCAGCCCGCTTTTCCTTCGCGCCCCGCAAACGGCGAGGTATTGATGCCAAACGTCATGCGGACCGTCGGCTCGTCGATGCTGATCGCCGCCAGGGGAGCTTCAATCGACGGATCGCCAATTGTATCGCTGATGCCGAGTTCTTCCAGCCCGCCAAATGCCACAATGTCACCGGCCAGTGCGGCATCAACTTCCTGCCTGGACAGGTTGTGGTAGGTGAATAGGTATACGATCTTGCCGGTCGTGCGGTCGCCCTGGGGCGTGATCCGTACCACGTCCATACCCCGGCGCATCACACCGGACAGCAGCCGTCCCACGCCGATCTGCCCTTTGTAGTTGTCGTATTCCAGCGTCGTCACCTGCAGGCGCACGGGCGCGTCCGAATCGATCTGCGGCCCAGGAATTTCTTTTAAGATCGTCTCAAAGAGCGGCGTCAGGTTGTCCGTGATAGTATCAGGCAAGTATCCGGCGTAACCTTCCAGCCCTACTGCATAGACGACCGGGAACTCGGCTTGCTCGTCGCTGGCACCCAGCTCGATGAACAGGTCGAACGTTTCGTTTAGCACTTCTTCGACGCGCGCGTGGGGCCGGTCAACCTTATTGATCACGACGATCACGCGCAGGCCCAGGCTCAGCGCTTTGCGCAGCACGAACCGCGTCTGCGGCATGGGGCCATCGACTGCATCGACCAGCAGCAGCGCGCCGTCAACCATGTTTAACACGCGCTCGACCTCGCCGCCGAAATCGGCATGGCCGGGCGTATCGACGATGTTGATTTTGATGCCGTTCCAGGTGACGGCAGTGTTTTTCGAGAGAATCGTGATCCCGCGCTCGCGTTCCAACGCGTTCGAATCCAGAATGCGCTCACCGGCGGTGGCCGCGTCGCGGAATACTTTGGCTTGTTTGAGCATCCCGTCGACCAGTGTCGTTTTGCCATGGTCGACGTGAGCGATAATTGCCACATTGCGGATATCGGTTCGCGTATGAATCACAATAGGTCCTTGCTGCTAACACGTGTGCGGAAGTTTACCAGACCATTTTCTATCAAAATCGCCCGGTTGTATAGAGCCGAGTTGATCTCATACGGTGATCTAACGCTTGCCTGACACCGTTCGAAGACCAGCCAGGAGCCGCTATAATCACGGGCGCAGAGGTTACTCTTGACAGGCGGTGCCGAAAGCCCTAGGCTTAACCCCTGCGCAAAAACCGGGCATAACGAGTGTATCGATCATGGCATTGGATATCAAAGTGGGTGACATCGTGCAGATGCGTAAAACACACGCGTGCGGCAGTGATCGCTGGCATGTGTATCGTGTTGGCGCGGATATTGGCATTCGCTGCCTGGGCTGTGACCGGCGGGTGCTGCTGCCCCGGCGCAAATTCGAGCGCAGCGTCAAGCGTAAGCTGCACGAAACAGACGATGGTCAGCCGTAACGGGCAGGGCGGGATGGATGGCGCGTAAACGAGTCGTGTTTTTGATGTCGGACACGGGAGCCGGTCACCGGGCGGCTGCCGATGCGATCCGTGCGGCGATGGAAGCGCGCTATCCCGGCCTGTATGCGTTTGAGCTGGTTGACGTGTACCGGCGTTATACGCCGTTTCCGTTTACGCGGCTGCCGGAGATTTATCCGCGCTGGGTAGATTACGCGCCGCTGACCTGGGAGCTGGTCTATCATGCGGCGAACGCGCCGTACCGGGGCCGGTTGGCGATGGCAGTGATCAACCGGCTGTGGCGTGGCGGCACACGGCGTATGGTAGTCGAACACAGCGCCGACGTGGTGGTAAGCGTGCATGCCTTGTTTTCGCGCCCGATCATGCATGCTTTTAACCAGACACGCGTGGACCGCCCACCATTTGTCACCGTGATCACCGACCTGGTGACAACGCATGCCTTCTGGTATGAGCGCGACGTGGATCGCTGCCTGGTTCCGACGCAAGCCGCGTATGATCGTGGGCGGGCGTTTGGCCTTTCGCCGGACCAACTGCGCGTTACCGGCCTGCCAGTTCACCCGCAGTTTGTCGATGGACTGCTGCCCAAAGACGAGGCCCGCCGCCGCTTGAACCTGCATCCCACCCTGCCCGCGATCCTGGTGGCAGGCGGGGGAGACGGCATGGGACCGGTCTACGACATCACGCGCGAATTGAATCGCCGCCAGCTCGCCATGCAACTGGTGGTAATTGCCGGGCGTAATCGTGTGCTGCGGCGGCGGCTGGAAGCCGTGCGCTGGAACCAACCCACGCTGATCTACCCATTTGTGAACAATATGCCGGAGTTGATGGCAGCAGCGGATATTCTGGTAACGAAAGCAGGTCCGACAACGATCTGCGAGGCATGTCTGGCCGGTCTGCCGATAGTGCTGAGCGGCGCGGTGCCCGGTCAGGAAGACGGCAACGTGACGTTTGTCGTGCAAAGCCAGGCGGGTGCCTATGCGCCGGGCGCACAGCAGGTTGCGGATACCGTCGCGCAGTGGTTGGCTGCCGGATCGGGCGCGTTGTCCCGGCGGGCCGCGCAGGCCCGCCGCCTGGCGTCGCCTGGAGCGGTCTGGGAGATTGCCGATGAGATTCACGCCCAGGTGCAGCGCGGACCGCTGCCCACGCGCCTGCATGCCAATGGCAACGGGCATCATCCCCGCCTGTACCAGACTCCCGAAGACGGCTGGGTGATCTGACAGGCGCGTCGTTGAGCCAAAACGCGCGTCAGCCGCTCCAATCGCGCAGGTACAAAAAATCGTGCCCGATGCTGCGGCGGCTCAACTTGGCGACATTCGGCATCGTGCGTTTGTAGTGATTCATGCGCACCTGCCGCCAGATGCGTTCTACAAATGCCCGTTCGAATCCTTCGGCAGCTACCTCGTCAACAGTATAGCGCTCGTCCACCAGCAGGAACAGCACCTGGTCGGCCAGTTCATACGTGAAACCCAATTCGTCCTCATCGGTTTGACCTTTCCACAGGTCCGCCGATGGGGGCTTGTCGATAACCTGCTGCGGGACGCCGACCGCGCGTGCCAACTGGCGGACCTGCGCTTTATACAGGTCGGTGATCGGCTGTACGGCGGCGGCGTTGTCGCCGTAGATCGTCGTGTAGCCTAGCAGGGTTTCAGTTTTGTTACTGGTGCCGATCACCAGCCCGTTGAACGCTGCCGACTGGTCGTACAGCACGACCATCCGCATACGAGCCATGATGTTGCCCTGCCGCAGTTTGGATGCATCGGGGAAACGGCCCAACAGCGGGGCAACCATCGGCGTGATTTCAATCGTATCACTGTGCACGCCTAACACATCGATCACAGCCTGGGCATCATCCAGGCTGTCTTGCGAGGATGTTATGTACGGCATGCGGACTGCCAGCACGTTGTCCGGGCCGACAGCTTCGACCACCAAAAAGGCCGACAGCGCCGAATCGATCCCGCCGCTGAGGCCGATTACGGCGCGCTCAAACCCGACTTTGTGTACGGCGTCGCGCAGGAATGCAACCAGGATCGTGCGCGCCAGATCGGTGTTGATCTGCAGGCGCGGCAGAATGTGAGTCGGGGACATCATCGCTCCGTCCTTGTGTCGCATCGTGAACAGGTACGCGTGCGGCGTTCACCGGAAGGCCGGGTGCACCGGATCAACGACGTACCCCCAGGGTAACGTCCAGGTCCAGCATTTGTTTGTTGCGTGCGATGGTTAAAACGACCTTGTCGCCGGGTGACGTGTTTTCGACCAGATATGCAACCAGATCGTCAATATCGCGGACCAACTGCCCGTTGATGGCGACGATGATATCCGAATCGGTAGGGATCTGCACGCCGCGAATCATTGTTGTTTCGGTGCCGGCCTGTAATCCGGCGTGTTCTGCCGGTGAGTCCGGGCTGATGCCGCTGATCAGGACGCCGTTTCGCACCGGCAAATCCAGCTCGTCGGCCAGTGCCGCGACGGTAAACCCGCCATCGGTCTGCGGGCTGGAAATGCCCAGCCACGAATATTCAGCCTGGCCGCTTTCGATCAACTGGGGCACAACCCGTTTCATGGTGTTCACTGGCACCGAAAACGCGACTCCCTGGAAACCGCCGTTTTCAGTACGAATGGCGGTGTTGATGCCGACAACCTCTCCGTAGGAGTTCAGCAGCGGCCCGCCAGAGTTGCCGGGGTTAACGGCTGCATCGACCTGAATGATCGACGGGTTGCTGTATTGCTGGTTGGTTGGATCAAGCAGTTGGGCCGAAAGCAGCGAGCGCCCCAGGGCGCTGACAATCCCCACCGTCATGCTGCCGTCGAGGCCAAACGGGTTGCCGATGGCGACCACGCGCTGCCCGACTTGTAGCGTGTTACTATCGCCCAGGATCACGGGGACCAGCGGTGCGTGCTCGGCGTCGACTTTGATCACGGCCAGATCGCTGTAGTCGTCAATGCCGATCTGGTCGGCGTTGGCCACATACCCGTCGTAAAATGTGACCAGGATTTCTTCGGCGTCACGCACGACATGCGCATTGGTCACAATATGCCCGTCGAAGTCCAACACGAAGCCTGACCCGCTGCTGTCGATAATGCTGGTATCGCTGTGGAAGCTTGACACGACTTCGATGTTGACCACTGACGGATTCACGCGTTCGTAGATATTGGTCAGCAGTTGGTGCTCGGCATCTGCCTCGGCAATGATATCCGGCGAAACCGGGGTAGGGGTGATGATCTGGAGGGGTCCGGGTGCGACCCAATCGCTGGGCCGGTAGTTGGCGTTGCGCAGATCGGCCTGTGAGGGGGGCGCGGGCTGCCGCTGAAAGAGCGGGCGGCTGGTTCGTGAGTCAGGCGCGAACAAGTAGCCGACCAGGGTCATGATCAGGGCCGTGATCAGCAGCAAGGTGACAACGCCCATTGCGGCCCCGATGAGGATGCCGCTCCAACGCCCGCCAGTGCGTTCTTCATCATCCAACTCGTCGTCAAACGGATCAAACTCGTCAAGATTCCAACCCATACCGTCTACATCCTTGTGATTGTCGTGTAACATATGGCACAATGCCTGGATTAGGGGCGCAAATCGCGCAGACGTTCAAAGAGCGCCTGTTCTTCGGGTGAGAGATGAGTGGGCACCTGGATCAACACGTGCGCGAATAGGTCCCCGTGAATGTCATTTTGGCGTAGGTTCGGCATGCCTTTGCCACGCAAGCGGACACTCTTGCCCGACTGGATGCCCGGTTGGATGCGCAGTGTGATTGGTCCTTCGAGCGTCGGAATCTCCACAATGCCACCCAATACAGCCGTGTAGGCCGAGATTTTCAGGTCCAGGTGCAGATCGTCATGTTCCCGGTGAAAAATGGGGTGCTCGATTATGCGCACGATGACGTCCAGATCGCCAGGCTGCCCCCCCGCGTAACCGCGTTCTCCCTGGCCGCGCAGCCGGACGCGCGTACCCTCGCGCGCGCCGCGTGGAATCGCCACCTCTAACCGGCGCGGACCCTGCTGAATCGCGTAAGCGGTGCCCCAGTACGCTTCTTCCAGGGTGATTTGCGCCTGGATTTCCAGGTCCTGGCCGCGAATGGCCTGCCGCGACGCGCGGCGGCGTCCCGACCGTGAGTCATTCGTATTGCCTCCAAAAATGCTGCGGAAGAAATCGGAAAATGGATCGCCGCCGTTCATGTTCGCGTCGGTGAACTCGACACGAAACCCGTCCGGCTGCTGCCCCCCGGACCACTCCGTCCAGTTGAAGCCGCCGCGTTCCCACTGGGGGTAGCTGCTGCCAAGCCGGTCATATTGCTGGCGCTTGTCGTCGTCAGACAGCACTTGATAGGCTTCGTTTATCTCTTTGAATCTGGCTTCGGCTTGCTCATCACCAGGATTCACGTCCGGGTGATATTGGCGTGCCAGACGCCGGTATGCCTTATGTATGTCTTTGCTGGTGGCACCCCGGTCAACGCCAAGGACCTGGTAGTAATCAGGATTGTTCATCGCTGGTTATACGCCTCGCCCGTCACCATAGAATTTACACAACTCACGACACAACACCAACTGGCGTTGTAACGGATGAATCCAGTTCCTGACCCCTACTAGATTGTAGGACGTGAGCAAGGGGGAGTCAATCGGTTGCTGGCCATGTGCGAAAGTTAGAAAATCCACATCGGGTTATGCGAGCATTCCAGGGATTCGCTAGAATATGAGGATAGGGTATGCATACACACCGTATGCTCATCATAGAGTGAGACGAAAGCACTGACATGAACCGGTTCTATTGGCTACGCATTGGGTTCTTTATCATGCTGGTTCTGGTCGGCAACGTGATTTTTGGCGCAGCCCGTTCCGCTGCGCCCTCGAATACCGACACCCGGAGCCTGCGCTGGGATCGTTTTGACGTGACGATCAACAACGTTGAGACGGCGGCGAACCAGTTTGATGTGGTCGAGTCGTACGTGTTATCGATTGAACGAGGCCCGTTTTCATATGGATTTGCCGATATCCCGACGGGCCGCCTGGACGCAATCGATCACGTTGTCGTTTATGACGGGGAAACGCCGCTAGAGGCGTCGTGTTCCGGGTATGCAGGTACGTATTGCGCCCAACAAGCCGGCAGTAATTATTCGATCAAGTATTATTTCCGGTCTTCGGCGGGGTCAGGCCAACAGCGCCAGATTCGGATCATGTACACGGTACACGGTGCGCTGCGCTCGTACAAGAACGGCGACCAGTTATACTGGGTGGCGGTGCCCGCCGATCGTGAATTTCCAATACTTGAGTCGACGATGATGGTTGTTTTGCCAGCGGATCGTCCGCCGCAGGTCACGGCCAGTCACCCGGATACGTGGCAGGAGACAGTCGACGGCTCGACGATCACGTGGCAAGCTCCCGGCACGCTCAATAAAGGTGATTCGGTCGAGGTACGCGCGCAGTACGCGCACGACCCGGCCATGAAAAAACCGTCGTGGCAGACAATGTATGACCTGGAACAGTCCTACAAGGGTAATTTCCGCCCGATCGTGTCGCTGCTGCTGGCAGCCTTGGGGCTGCTGATCGCTGTGGGCGGCGTATTATTCGTGCTGCTGCGTTACCTCAGCCGGGGCCGCGATCCGCAGGCAGTGGTCGTGCCGGAATACCTGACCGAACCGCCATCTGACGAGCGGCCCGGCGTGGTCGGTGTGCTGCTGGACGAAACAGCCGACATGGAAGATGTCATGGGCACGCTGATGGACCTGGCCCAGCGCGGCTATTTTATGATCGAGCAGACGGCGACAGGCGGCATTGCGGGCACGTTCACTCACACGGAGTTTGAGTTCCACCGTACGGACAAACCGGCGACTGACCTGCAAGGGTTCGAAGAAACGCTGATGCGCGGCTTGTTCCCTGGCAACCGCCAGAAGACGTCACTCTCAGACCTGCGTGCGAAGTTCTACACGCATGTCCCGGCAATCAAGCAGCAGTTGTATAATCAATCGGTGCAGGCGGGTTATTTTCCCCGCTCACCGGAGACGACGCGTAACTGGTGGATATGGGGCGGCATCGCGAGTATGATTGCTGCTTCTGTGTTGTTCTGGCTGGCGCGTGAAGCGACGGTCGTCTCATCGCTGCTGGTTGCGCCGCCTATCGGGATCGGGATCGCGAGTGCCGCCGCGGCGCTGGCCGGGGGCTACATGCCCGCCAAAACCGCCAAGGGGGCGCAGGACGCGGCTCGCTGGCGCGCGTTCCGCACCTATCTGAAACATGTCGAAAAATACACGTCGCTTGATCAGGCCGCCAAACAATTCGAGCAGTACATCGGCTTTGCAGTCGTGTTTGGCATTGAAAAAGACTGGATTCGGCAGTTGGCCCCCGCGCTGAAGGCGATGCCGACCTGGTATTATCCGACGTACCTGGGCGGCCCCTGGGGAGGCGGCTACCATCACGGCAGGTCACACCCCGCCGGTGGAGCGGGTGCGGGCATGGGCGATCTGTCGATGGGCGGCCCTGGCGGCTTGAACGATATGAGTCGTTCGCTGACCGAAGGTCTTAACTCCATGAGCAGTAGCATGACGAAGATGCTCAACGAGGCGTCCAGCGCGATGACCAGCAAACCGAAAAGCTCCGGGTCCGGTGGCGGATTTAGTGGTGGCGGGGGCAGCGGTGGCGGGTCTGGCGGCGGCAGTCGCGGGTTCGGCTAAGCAACGTTTAGGATCACAGGACAGGGATAGACAATGAATCTGAACCGGCTGGCAGGAATCATGTTGGTTGTGCTGGGGCTGGTAGTGGGAGTCGTGGCGGCGGCCTGGTTGTTTACCAACGACGGGCTTGCAGGCCCGGCACGTATCCTGGGGTTGGGGATTGCGTTGGTGGTGCTGGTTGCTCCGCTGGTGGGCGGCGGCATCTACCTGGCGGCATTCGGCGGCCAGCAGGCTCACCAACAAGCCGAAGCGACGCAGCAGCGCAGACTGTTGAACATCGTGCAAAGCCGGGGGCAGGTCAAGCTGGATGACCTGGTGATCGAGATGCAGCTCTCCCGCGAGCGCGTGCGCGACATGATCCACTCGCTGGTGGGGCTGGGCGTTTTCAGCGGGTACATTAACTGGGATGACGGCGTGTTGTACTCCAGCGAAGCCAGCCAGTTGCGCGAGTTGAAGCAGTGTCCCAACTGCGGCGGTGAGATCACACTGAGCGGAAAAGGAATCGCCAAGTGCCGGTTCTGTGGCACGGAGTTTTTCCTCTCATAGCGGGCACGTGCGGCATGTTGGCCGGAAGGTGAGCGTATGGACACCGTCACACTAGTTGCCTATATCATTGCCATCGCGGTGCCCGCCTTCACGATTTACCTGTTTGTGCTGCTAGACGTGTTCGGTACCGGCAAGCCCAGCACGATCCTGATGTGTGCCGGGTGGGGCGCGGCAGGTGCGTTTTTGGCGGCGTGGGCCATCAATAACGCGCTTCTCGATCAAGGGGTCGCCTACAAAACCTTGACCGGCGGGATTGCGCCGGTTATCGAAGAAATCCTCAAGTCGCTGATCCTGATCTACCTGATACAGCACCCCCGTTTCCGGTATATCGTGGATGGGGCCGTGTACGGGATCGCGGTGGGGATCGGCTTTGCCCTATCGGAAAACCTGTTCATCTACTTACCCGATGCGGGTGATGCCGTCCTGGGAACGGCGATCAGCCGCACGCTGTCCACGTCGTTGATGCATGCGACGGCCAGCGGACTGGTCGGAATCTCGTTGGGGCGGCTGCGGCGTGCACCGGCTGCCCGGCGCAATATCTGGCCGGTGATGGGGATCGGGCTGGCGATAGGGCTGCACGTCGTCTACAACAACCTGGCGCGCCAGTTGCAGGGCATGCCGCTGCTGCTGGCGGCTATCGGCATTGGCATCGGCGGCGGCGTGATCATCGCCTGGCAGATCGCGCAAGGGCTGGCCGACGAAAAACAGCGTTTTGCCGAGACGTTGGGACTGAACGTAGGCGTTTCCACAGGCGAACGCAAAGCCGTGCAGCAGCTTGGCGGCGCGTCGATTGAGCAGATTTTCAGCGAATTGGACGAGTTTTTCGGCAGCAATACCATTTCGCTGGTCCGCCGCCTGTTGGTGGTCCAGGCAAATATCGGCATTTTGCAGAATAATCTAAGTTGCTCTGTCAGCGAGCGCCTGCGGCGCGCCTGGGAGGATGAGATCGTCGCATACCAGCGCGAGATCAACGGAATCCGCAAAGAATTAGGCGCGGCGGTCCGGCTGTTTTTGGAGAGTGTGTTCCCCAGCGACGATCGTGCCATGCAAGAGGCGCTGAACGAAGAAATGGCACGCTTCGACCCGACCCTGGTGCATACGTTTGATATGTTCATGCGCGTGTCGGAGCTGGCCGAAACCTTCACGCCGGAGCAGCTATCGGAGCTGGCCGAACGGCTCAAACGCATCGAGATCTTTAGAAATGTGTCGCTTGCCAACCTGGAAAACCTCAGCCGCGCGATCACGGGGCAGACGTTCGAGGATGGGCATGTGCTGTTCAACCAGGGAGATGAAGGCAACGCCATGTACCTGATCGAAGAGGGCTGCGTTGACATCTACGTGATGGATCGCAGCCAGCGCGAACGGATGCTGCGCCGGTTCGAGGCGGGCGAAGTTGTCGGGGAGTTTTCACTGCTGGACGGACAGCCGCGCTCGGCGCGCGCCCAGGCGAACGGACGCATACGGATATTGGCCTTGCAGCGTGAAGTGTTTACGATGTTTATCCAGAGCCGTCCCCAGGTGGTCCTGGCGATGCTGCAATACCTGGCGGGCAAGGTGCGTTATACCACCGAATCGGTTGAAACCGGCGTGGAGTGGATGACGCGCATCGGACAGGGCGATTATCAAGTTACCGCGCAATCGGTGGCCGAAACGGTGCCAACCGATCTGTTCGCCCAGCCTTCTGCTGAAATCGAAATGCCGGAAGAGACGTTAGTCGGTCTGGAACCTGCCGAAATCTCGCAGGAAACCCCGTCGCTGGTTAGCGGCATTTTCTCCAGGGCAGCCGAGGTGCTGCAAAAGCGCGAAGATTCGATCCGGATTAAACTGTTGTCCAACAAAACGCAGCCCGGAACCTGACTCCCGGCTAACCGAGGATTGTGTGTATGAACATTGCCGAGCAGCTTGCCGGTTCTCCGCTGTTCAAAAGTGTGGACCTGGCCGACCGGGAAGCGTTGATCGGGGTGATGCGCCGCCAGACATACCCCACAGGCGCGATTCTCTTTAACAAAGGGGACATCGGCGATTGCATGTATATCATCTTGTCGGGGCAGGTGCGTATTTTCACCGAGGATTCGCAAGGCAATGAGTTTACGATTCGCCATTTACGCGAGATGTTTGGCGAGTTTTCGATGCTGGACCAAAAACCGCGTTCCGCATCGGCGACGGCGGCAGGCGATTTGGAGGTATTGGTGCTGCACCGCGATGACTTTTGGGCGTTTCTGCGCGAGCGTCCACTGGTCGGGCTGGCGATGATGCGCAACCTGGTGGAACGCGTGCGTTATACGACCATGTATTTACAGCAGGTAATGGACGCCACGCGGCGGCTGTCGCAAGGCGACTATGAACAGGCGATACAGGAATTGGCAGAGTCGGGCGCGTCGGGCACGGATGCCGAGATTCAGGCTTTGATTCAGGCATTTATCCAGATGGTACAGGGTGTGCAGGCGCGCGAAAAAACGCTGCAAGAAAAACTTGATGCACAGAAACAGTCGGGAGGAACCGGTCCATAGGATGGGTCTGGTGTGATCGGTTCGGTTGGTTGTCTCGAGGAGGAGGCACGATGAGCCACCACAACATTTGGCGTATCACACCGGTTATTGCAGTTCTCGTCGTCGTTTTCACGCTGGCACCGTTTTCGGTGAAGGCCCAACCGGAGCGGGTGCAGGTCCTGTTCATGCATCATTCCACCGGGGCCGGCGTGATCTGGCAAGGCGGGGTGCGCGAAGCGTTCACCGCGCTGGGTTATGATCTGTGGGATCACGGTTACAACGAAGAAGGATTGGTTGACCCAGCGGGCAACTACCTGGGCATCAACTGGGCCGTGCCGGACGATAACACCGATCCGGATGGCTGGTTCAATATCTTCAACCAGCCGGTGACTGATCCCCCGGCCAACACGTTTAGCCACATGCTGGAATATGATGTGATCATCTACAAGAGCTGTTTTCCCTCGTCCAACATCGACAGCGAAGAGATGTTCCGGCAGTACCAACACTATTTCTTGAGTATGCGCGATGTGATGGACCAACACCCGGACAAGTTATTCATTCCGTTCACAACCCCGCCGCTGGTACCCAACGAAACGTCACCTGAGAATGCCGTTCGCGCCCGGCGTTGGGCCGCCTACCTGGCCTCCGACGAATTCCTCGCCGGGCATCCGAACATCCGGGTATTTGACTTTTTCAGCCAACTGGCCGACGACCAGGGAATGCTGCGCGCCGACTATCGCAGCGACGAGTGGGACAGCCACCCGAATGAAGTTGCCAATCGTACGGTAGGCCCCGTGCTGGTGACCTTCGTCGATCAGGCTGTGCGGGAATTTGCGCCAGAAATGGCACCCGCGCCTGCTGACCTGCCACCTCTGCCTGCCGAACCGGCTGATCAGGCCAGCTCGGCTGACACAGGGCCAGAAGATGACACCGGCGTATACCAGGCCAGCGATCTGTTCGCCGGGTTTGAGTCGGTCGAAAAAGCGGGTTGGTGGTGGGACTACATCAACGACGGCGTCACCGCGTTTGATTGCAGCCTGGATCAACCGGGCTACAGCGGTGAGAACGCGCTGCGGCTGACACTCGATCTCCAACCAGGGGGCAGCGCGGGCTGCGGTGTCGATTTTGTCGCGGACCCGGCGTGGGCTGACGCGGCAGGCATCCGTTTTTACTGGCGTGCGGACCGGCCCGATCTGGTGATGCGCGTCGGGTTGGCCGTCGAAGACGTGGCACAGCCTTATGCTGATACCGGTGAGGCGACGCCGTTTGAAGTTGAGCTGCGATCAACCGGCGCTGACTGGCAGCCGGTGATAATCGTTTGGGGTGATCTGGTCAAGCCGGAATGGGTGGGCGAGACGGGCATTGACGTGTTCGACCCGCTGCATGTGGTGTGGGTCGTGTTTGACGTGGGACACTGGCAGAATCCGCAGGCCGGTTCAATCTGGATCGATGACCTGCAACTGGTGCAGCCAGAGTGACGTTTTCAGACGACAAGCGCCCATTTTCGGGCGCTTGTTCTATCCTGTGAAACCCTTTGGGGAGTTCTACCCGTCCTCAGCCGGGTCATCCGGGGCGCTGTCATTGACGGCAGGCAGCTCAATCGTCTGGTGTTTGGATTCTTCCGGTTCGTCGGCTGGCTCAGCCTGGTAAAGCCCGATCTCGGTGTCTTCAAAGACGACAGGATCGGGCGGTTCTTCTGGTTCAATCTCGCCGACATTTTCCATCAGAATCACGACGGCGCTGATGTTATCTTCTCCGCCGCGCTCGTTCGCCAGATCGATCAGGGATTGCGCCACTTCTTCCGGCGTGGTGAGTTGACTGGTCCGCTCGGCGATCTCGGTCGGGCTGACGTGGCGGGTCAGCCCATCAGAGCACAGGATGAGCCAGTCGCCCTCGTTCAGCGTGCGGCTGTAGAGATCGGCTTCGGTGTCTTCGACCTGGCCCAGCGCGCGGTATAACACGTTGCGCATGGGGTGTACGGCTGCCTGTTCGCTGGTGATGTGGCCGGACGCCAGCAACGCCTCGACGAAACTGTGGTCGTCGGTGATCTGGTTGATCCAGTTTTCCTGTCCGTCCACCAGGTAAGCGCGGCTGTCCCCTACGTGGGCGATAATCACGCGGTTACCGCGTACGAAAGCCAGGGTCATGGTCGTGCCCATGCCCTGAAATTCAGGATGTTCGTGGGCGCGATGAATAACGGCCCGGTTGGCACGCCGCACCGCAGAACGCAGCTTATCACCAATTTCGTCTTCCACGAGGTCTTGCAGCGTTTCGCTGCCGCGTGCCTCGCCCAAAAAATCAGCCTGGACCGCTTCGACGACCAGGCGGCTGGCTTCTTCTCCGGCGGCGGCCCCGCCCATGCCATCGGCTACGAGCGCCAGGACGACGCCTTCGCGCGCCCACAACCCGACACGATCCTCGTTATTCTCGCGTACCCGGCCCACGTTGCTCAATGCGGCGGTGCGGGGGACGAGATGTTGTTTGCTCACATCGCCGGGCACTGATAGTGTTGCGCCACAGCCAATACAATAACTCGCCAGCGGTTTGTTCAGCGTGCCACAGCGCAGACAGGTCACGGGGGTGCCTTCAATGGGCGGTGGAAGCTTGGCTTTTGCTTCGCGCAGGTGTTTGACCAAGTCTGGCTCGAGGCTGTTTTCGCGTCCCTGAACATAACGCATGGCGTCTTCGACATGGCGGCGCTGGCGGTGGATGCCACGCACGACGGGCCGTTCATCCAGGTTGGTTCCACACTGAAAACAAAAAACTGCGCGCGGCAGATTCTCGTGCCCGCAGTTTGGACACGTTCGTATTTCCATCGTCACATTCTCCAATATTCCACGTGACCCATGTGTATGATTCTACTGACAGTGACCTATGTGATGCAAGTTGGGCATGTTTCCGCAAAAACTGACAAACCGTTCGCTCGCGACCAATAGTTTTCGGTTTGGCGGCACATGTGGCATAATGCCACCTGTCGATCGTTTTACCACCGACACCGGCACGTGCCCAAAGGCGTAACGACGTGGCAGGCTCTCGACCGAATATCTGGCAGCTTCAATCCCGCCGGGACGTGTCAGCGCTGACCGATGCGCTGCGCTACCCGGACCCGGAAGTGCGCAAGCGTGCGGCGGTAGCGCTGCGCACGCTCGATGCTGTCCAGGTGGTCGCGGCCTTAAAAACGGCGCTTGAAAACGAGACGGATAGTCAGGTTCAGAAACATCTTGCCCATACGCTCCACGAACTGGACCAGCGCATTGACGTAACCGGTCTTATCAAAGCCCGGGACGTCAAGGGTTTGATCGAAGCGCTCAAAAGCCGCCACGTTGGCACCGTCGCCGCCGCTGCTGCCGCGCTGGGCGATCTGGAGGATCGCGCGGCGGTCGAGCCGCTGGTGATCCTGTTCCATAACTCGTCGTCACCGCCTGCCGTGCGGCTGGCGGCAGCCGAGGCTCTGTTGAGGCTGAAAAGCGCGCCGGCGGTTGTCACGCTGTTAGGCGCATTACGGCGTGATTCGTGGCAGGTCCGCCGGAACGCCGCAGCGGTCTTGGGCCAGATTCAAGCGACTTGGGCCGTTGGACCGCTGACGAACGCGCTCGACGATCCGCACCCGATAGTGCGACGTACAGCCGCCGCCGCTCTGCGACGCATCGGCACCGCCGACGCTGTGGCCGTGCTGCGGGCGCGGTTCGCTGGATCGACCCGGTCGGTGCTGCCGCCTAAACCCATGACCGCGCCGCCAGCCAAACCCCAGACCGCACCGCCTGAACCTGAACCGGCCCCCGCATCACCTGAACCCAAACCGGAAACGTCCGCGACCGGTGCAGAGCCTGTCGTGCTGCCTGAGCCGCCCGTCGTAATGACGGATACGCGCCCGTCCCGCCTGCGGCGGCGTCCAGCCGCCAACATGCCTGCCGTCACCCAGGATACACAGCCGATTCCCCCTTCACTGCCTGAAGACGGTGCGCTGCCCCAGAAAGAGGAAATTAGCCCTGCCCGGATTACCGATCCGGTCCGGCGTCTGATCGCGTTTTTCCGCCAACGCGGGGACCATTAGGCACCGCTTGTCAATCGGCAGGATCAGTGGGAGCCGCCGGGTCAGCGGGCGGAGTCACCGGATAACTCAGCGGCGGCTCGGATGGCAGCGGCCCTTCGACGCCCATCATCCGCCGGATGGCGTCGAGTTCGTCCTGCGAGATGCCGCTGTTGCCAAAGGCATGCGTGAACGCGATCTGCTGGAATGCAATGCCAGCCATGTTGGGCAGCGGCACTGCACCGCGCGGCGCGTTTTCGCTGAATGTGCCGCCTTGCAGCAGCAGGCTCACGACAAACGTTGCCACGCCGACCCACTGCATGTTCGTCAGGCTCTCCCCCAGGAACAGGAACGACAACCCAACAGCTACAGCCAGTTCCGTAATCGCCAGCAGGGTTGTCTGCAAACTACCTAGATTCTTGACTCCGGCGAACAGCGTCAGCCGCGACAGCGCCGTCGAAATGGTCAGCCCTGCGATGGCCCACGTTGCATCGGCGGTCTGCGGAAGCCAGCGCAGGTCATACGCGACTCGCGCCATCACGACGACCAGCGCCATCACCGTGATAACGTACAGCGTGACTGTTTGGGCGGGCATTTCCCACAACACGCGCTGGCTCAAGACGACCGTGCCCGCGAACAACAGGGCGCTGCCGAGCATCAGCCCGACGCCGACCCAATCAAGCCGCCCGCGCACGCCGCCGGTGATGAGCAGCAAGCCGAATGACGCCACAATAACCCGCAGCCCGCTGCGCCAGGAGAGTGATTGTCCTCCCAGACGCACCAGCAGCACGACGAAGATCAGGTAGGTGCCATTCAGGAGCTGCGACATAGATGCATCGAGCCGGTTCAGGCCGTTGTAATAAAACAGCGACCCGATACCGTTGACCGTGCCGACTACCGCGCATCCGAGGAAACCTGCCGGGTAGATGTAGATGTAACCGCGCCAGAAAATCAGGTACAGAATCCATAACAGGCCGGCTGCCAGCGAAGTCCGCACCGCCGCGACGGTGAAGGGATCGGCCCCGCCGCGCAGCGCCAGCTTGCCAAAGACGGGTGCCATCCCCAAAAAAAACGGCGAAAGCAGGGCCGCCATGAGATCGATGCGTCGGGTCGGGTTGTCCATAACGGGTCAACAACACTTACAGAAATGTCTGGCGCGTGAGACTGGGCATAGTGGTGTTAAGCGGCAGTTCGATATGGAACGTGCTGCCAGGCAGTCGAATTTCGTCACATCCTTCGCTCTCTACCCAGATTCTTCCGCCGTGCGCTTCGATGATGCCCCGGCTGATCGCCAAACCCAGGCCAAGCCCACCGCCACGAAACGCTGTTTTGCTGGTTGAATGAAGCTGCATGTCGCCGGCGGAGTAAAATCGGTCGAAGATGTGCGGCTGGTCTTGTGGATCGATGCCGATGCCGGAGTCGGTGCAAGTGATGCGCAGCATCGTGTCGTCGGACGTGGCTGCGCCCAGCGTGATCGTTCCGCCATCCGGCGTGTACTTGATCGCGTTTCCCAGCACATTGCTGAACGCCAGTTCTAGCAAGGCGGCGTCGGCAAAAAAGGACGGCGGCCAGGTGGTGATGTCGTAATGCAGAGTCAGGTGGCGCTGCTTGATCACCGTCGAATAGTCGTCGATTGCGTGCCGGATCAGCTCGCCCGGATGCGTGGGGCCAAGCTTAAGATCGACACGCCCGGAGGCAATTCGCGAGATGGTGATGATCTCGTCCACGACGTTTTGGAGTCGCTCGATTGAATCGATCAAGCCTGTAAGACAGGCGTTCACGTCCAGGTCCTGACTCATGACGTTCTGGATTGCGGTAGAAGTCTGAACCAGGCGGCTGTAGCCGTAAACGGTGGTAAGCGGTGTGCGCAGTTCGTGAGCCGTCAACTGGATGAAGTCATCTTTGATACGATCCAGGCGGCGCAGGTCGCGGTTACGCGCTTCGAGATCGCGTACATTGGCTTCGAGGCGCTCGACTAACTCCTGGTTGTAGGCGCGCTGAGCCATTTGCAGCGTCGCCGCGTCGATGGACTCCGAATGTCCCTGCAAGAACAGCTCGATTTTTTCGATCAGGGTTGAAACGTCAACCGGCTTGGTGATGTAACCGTTCACGCCTGCGACGAATGTTTTTTCACGTTCAAAGGCGTGACTTTGTGCCGTCAGGGCGACTATGGGCACCGAAACCAGGCGCGGGTCGGCGCGCAGCCGCACGGTGATTTCGCGCCCGCTCAGGTCAGGCAGGTTGATATCGGTCAGAATCAAATCGGGGCGGTGTTTTTTGGCGAGGTCGATCCCTTCAAGGGCGCGCGTCGCAATCAGGACCCGGTACCCGGCATAGGATAACACGCGCTGCACCAGCGCCCGGCTGGCTTCGTCGTCCTCAATATACAGAATGGTAGTTTGTTGTGTCATGTGGCGTCCTGGTACCATAACAGCACGAGTAACATCGGCCTATTGTAACGTTTTGATGATACTTTGCAGCAATTCCTCGTCCAGAAAGCTGCCTTTCTGCAGCAGGGCGTCGATCTGTCCGCTGAGACGTTCGCGCTCACGCGGCGTCAGTTCTTTGGCCGTTAACACGATGACCGGAATCTGACACAGGTCGGGATCAGCTTTCAGGATGTCAAGCACTTGAAATCCATCCAGGCCCGGCATCATCAGGTCGGTGATAATCACATCGGGTCTGGCCTGCCGCACGCGGTCGATCCCGCTCACCCCGTTTTGCGCGATTTCGACGCGGTACTGGCCGCGCGTTTTTAGGATGCGTGTGATCAGCCGTGCGGCGTCAGGGTTATCTTCGATCACGACGACGCGGTTGATGCTGGCGTCGATCTGTTCCAGGGCGGAAAGCAGCCCCTCTTCCGGCAGCGATGGCGTCTGCCCGGCTTTGGAGACATCAACCTGCCGCGACCACTGATCGCCCAAGATGTGTTTTTCGACGGGGAACGTATGGCCGGAGCAGTTGACCACAACCACGTCGTCAGCTTTGATCGTGCCGCGGCGGGCCATCTTAAACAGCCCCGCGAACGTCACCGCCGTCGCCGGTTCAACTGACAGGCCATCGATCCGCGCCAGCAGGCGCATGGCCTCGAAGGCTTCTTCGTCGCTGGCGCTTTCGGCGGCGCCTCCCCACCGTTCCATGATCGACCATAACATCTCATAGGCGCGTCCGGGCCGCCCGGTGCTGAGCGTGGCGATCAGCGTTTGGGGGTTTTCTACCGGCGTGGCGATGCGCTGCCCGGCCTGGTAAGCAGTGACCATAGGGGCACAGCCTTCTGACTGCACGATGCCCAACGCCGGGCTTTTGTCGACCAGGCCGAGCACCATCAGGTCTTGGAACCCTTTTGCCACACCAATCGGACCCATCGCGCCGCTAACGCCCTGAATGAACCAATCCGGTGCGCGCCAGTCGAGGTCTTCCGCGATCTCATAGGCGAGCGTTTTCATGCTCTCGACGGCGGCGATGCTTTTGATCCCGCGATCCAGAAACAGCCCTTTTGACTGGGCGAAACGGGCGGCGACGGCTTTGGTCGCGTCGTATGTACCGGTGACTTTGATCACTTTGGCTCCGTAAAGCGCCACTTCGCGCATTTTGTCGCCGGGGACCTGGCTGGTCAGAAAGGCCCACAGCTTGATCCCGGCACGGGCGGCGTAGGCGGCATAGGCGATGGCGACATTGCCGGTTGAGGCCACGACTGCCTCGTCGATCCCTAATTCACGCAGCACCGAGATCGCCACCGATGCCTGCCGGTCTTTGAACGACCCGGTTGGCCCTTGACGCTCATCCTTGATATACAGGTTTTTCAGACCGAGCATGACGCCCAAATTGGGCGCTTTGAGCATGGGCGTTCCGCCTTCACCCATCGTGACGATGTTGTCGAGGTTTTTCAGGGGCAGCAACTCGTGGTAGCGCCACAGACCGGGTTTGCGCCGCGTTATCACGTCCGGCCAGTTGATCTGGCGCAGCGCGTCCATGTCATACTGCGCTTCGAGGATGCTTTCACCGCAGCGGGGGCAGAGTATCTGCTGGCTCCCATACTCGATTACGTGTCCGCAGTTCGTGCAGCGCAGGTCGATGTGTTTGGTTGGCACCACGTTCAAACTAGTTTTTCTCCTCGTGACGGCCCAACTGTGATTGAACACGGCTGAGCAGGCTTTGTTCGTCAAGCGTGTCTTTGCGGTATACATCAATCGCCTCGAGTGACGCACGCTCTTCGGCGCTGACATCCTCGGCAGTCAATACCAGCACCGGAATGCCCGCCGTTCGTTCGGAGGCGCGCAGCCGCCGCAGCACTTCAAACCCGTCGATTTCTGGCATGCGCAGGTCGAGGATCACCAGATCGATGCGCTGATTCTGCTGGATCAGGTCCAGGGCTTGCTGGCCGGTCGTCGCCTGCATGACAACGAACTGGTGTGACGCTTCCAGTGCTTCGCGGAAGGGGCGGATTGTTTCGGGTTGATCGTCGATGAACAGAATATGCTGGCGCTCGGTTTCCGTCTGAACTTGCCGCATCACGTCAAGCAGTTGTTCTTCGCTGAAGGGTTTCGCCACGTACGCGGCTGCCCCCATCCCGCGCGCCCGCTGAACGTCCGGATTCAAGCTGCATACGACGACCGGGATCGCAGCGGTACTGCCAGAGGACGTTAGCTGTTCCAAGACGTCCCAACCTGCCTGATCCCGCACGTTTACGTCCAGCACGATGATCGCAGGGTGGTGCAACATGATCATGTTGATGAGGTCTTCGGCATGAGTGGTACCCAACACTTCGTACCCACCTCGTGCGAGGTAGCGCCGGTAGAGATTGATCGTTTCCACGCTGTTTTCGATCACCAGCACGGTTTGCAGCGGCATGGCTGATTCAGATGTGTCCTCGGGCGCGGCTGTTTCGCCGGGACTGGCCGTTTCACCGCCTGCGGAGTCGTCGTTCCCTGTTTCACCGGCCAGCGGTGCTGTCGGAACTGTGATGCTGAACGTCGAGCCGACACCCGGCTGGCTTTCGACCCACAGGCGTCCGTTCTGAAGCTCGGTCAGCGACTTGGCAAGCGGCAGTCCCATCCCCGTGCCGCCTACGCGACGTGTCAGGGAGTTATCAACTTGCTGGAAGGCTTCAAACAGTTTTGGCATGTCTTTTTCGGCGATGCCAATTCCCGTATCGGTGACAGAAACCTGGATGAACTGCTCGCCGTTTTCTGCCACACAGAAGGCGGTAACGGTGACGCTGCCCACCTCGGTAAACTTGGCAGCGTTGGAGATCAAGTTCAACAGCACCTGGCGCGTACGGAACTCGTCACCGTAGGCGTCCGGCAGATCGTCGGCAATCTCAGTATGCAGGCGGATCGACTTGTCACGCGTCAGGCCAACGGCGCTGGACATCACCCCGGTGATGACGTTCTGCAGCTTGAAATACGCAAACGACAATTCCATCTTGCCGGCTTCGATTTTCGCCTGATCGAGAATATCGTTCACCAATCCAAGCAGGTGCCTGCCGCTATCATAGATCGTGGTGATGTCTTGTTCCTGCATATCCGTCATCGGCCCGTCAATGCCCTTGAGGATCACGCGCGAGAATCCGATGATCGAGTTGAGCGGTGTACGCAGTTCGTGGCTCATCGCGGCCAGGAAATTGGTTTTCAGCCGGTCGACCTCCAGCAACTGCTCATTAGCTGCTTGGACCTCCCCGAGCAGCCGCGAGTTCTGAATGATGGTCGCCAGCGAGCCGCTGAGCGTCTGCAACAAGCGCAAATCGTCGTCGTCGAACGCGTTGAGGCGGTCGCTTTCTACCGCCAACACACCGATCAAATTGCCGCCGGACAGCAGCGGCACAGCCATTGCGGACCGCGTCGTTTCCGCCGACGGCAGGCGGCGCGAGTCTTGGGAGATGTCGTCGATGACGACCGCTTCATTGTGACGTGCTACCCAGCCGATCAGGCCCCGCTCAACTGCAACCAATGACTGGTCTGTTTCCTCGCTAACCGCGCCAGCATCCGCGCCCTTGATCAGGTAATCGCCACTATCACCGGAGAGGTAGATGCTGGCGCTGGTGACGTTCATCGTGTCACGCAGCGTTTCGACAGCCTGCTCCAGCGCTTTTTCCAGGTCAGGCGAGGCGGCAGCGGCTGTCGTCACGTTGAACAGGAAAGCCATTTCTTCGGCGCGTTGTTCTGCCAACTCAAACAAGAGCGCGTTATCGATGGCAGTCGCGACCATGTCAGCCAACGACGCCAGCATACGCGTGTCCTCATCCGTGAACGCGCCTGACTGGTTGCTCTGTACGTCCAGCGCGCCGAGGATTTGCCCCCGTGCGATCAGCGGCAGGGCCATCTCAGAGCGCGTACGCGGCAGCAGGGGGTTGGCATAATATACCACGCGTGCGTCGGCGGTATCTAGCGCGATCTGCGGTTCGCCGGTGGCGGTGACTTGCCCGATCACGGAGCGCGATCCGACTGGCAGGCTGTGCTTCCGCGCGAGCAGCTTTTGACCGGCCTCGCCAGTTGAGGCGACCAGATTGGCCTGGCTGCCATCGTCGCTGACCAGGAAGATCTGCGCGTGGTCGTACTCGAATGAATCGCGGATCAGGTTGACCACCTGGGGCAGCAAGTCTCCCAGATGCAAAATCGACGTGATCGACCGGCTGATCTCGGCGGCGCTGCTAAGCCGGCGGGCGCGGCGTTGAGCCTGGCGGTACAGCCGCGTGTTTTCCAGCGACACGGCAGCCTGATCGGCCAGCGATTCATAGACGCGCAGCTCCGTATCGGCCTCCGACCACGTGTCTTGCAGCCCGATCAAGATCAAGCCGAGGGGATGTTCGCCCGTCCACAAGGGGATCAGCACCACAGATTGAAGCCCCATTTGCTCGCACGCCAGCCGCATCAGGTCGTTGAGGTCCGGGGCCTGCGTGAGATCACTGTAGAAAATTATGTCCGGCGCGGCGAATGCATCCCGGAACGGAAACTGCTCCGCGCGGTAGCGTATCCCGACCGGGTCAACGGGAGACATGCCCGCTGTGGCGGCGACTTCGATCGCTGCATACGAAGAGTCTTCAACTTTGCCGAGCAGCAGGTACAATGCTGCCTGGTGAACGGTGCGCGCCGTCGCGTTGTGCACAAAGGCTTGCAGAATCTCTGCCGGGTTCTGCGCATCGGCAATCGAGCGGCTGGCATGATACAGGATGGCTGTTTCTTCCAGGGCGGCTGCCGTGCGCAGCAGCAGGCGCTGGTTTTCAATGGTCACGGCGGCCTGGTCCACCAGCGTGGTCATGAAACGGCGCTGTTCGGACGTGATGGTGTGGGACACGGCAAAACCAATGACGATCCAGCCGGTTACGTGCCCGCGTATCGCTAGCGGAAAACTCCCCAGAACGGCGAGACCGGTCTGCTCCAGGTACGAGGCAATTGGCCCGGCTGCCTGTTGTTTCCCGATGATGATCGGTTCCGGCTGCAATAATGTCATGATTTGGGCGGTGTCGTAACGATCCGCCAGATCGAGCGGCTTGCTGGCTGCCAGCGCAGCGGCAGATTCGGCTGTGTCGCTGTGCTCAAAGAAGATCGCGATCTGGTCGGGCTGCAGCGTGTCGATTTGCTGCAATGTGACCTGCAACAAGCTATCCATGCTTGTTGCGCGGGAGATCGCGCGGCTGGCTTCGTATAACAGCGTAGTTTCGCGCAGACTGTCTTGCAGCGCGTGTTCCAGCATTTGCAGTTCGGTGATGTTTTGGAATACACCGACAACCGCCTGAATGCTGCCATCGGGGTTGAAGATCGGGGCGGCCTGCGCCAGCACACTGATTTCATACCCGTCAGGGTGCTGGATGACCATGTCATCGCCGGTCGCTGGCCTGCCCGTTTCAAAGACACGATTCAACGGCCAGTCCGTGCGCGGGTACGCGTCGCCGGTTCCGGCTCGAACAACCGGGTAGGGCACTGGCAGTTCGGGTGTGCCGGGCTGCATATTTGGCCCCAACAGGTCGATCAATTGCCGGTTTGCGAGCAGAATCTCACCGGCACGGTTCATTACCAGGATGCCGGTGGGCATGGTATCGACGATGACTTGAAGATTTTTGCGCTGGTTTTCTGCCTCGGCGAACAGCCGCTGATTCTGTGTAGCAACCGCGATCTGGCTGGCGAGTGTTGCTGCAAGCTGGATGTCGCGCTCGTCAAGATTGGGCCCGGCCAGGCTGCGCCCGATCAACAGCACACCAACTAACGACGCGCCGATCTTGACCGGCATGGCGATGTGTTTGCCCCACTGCTGGACCGTTTCGGGATTCTGGTAGCTGGCAATTGGGTGGTCGCTGGGGTCGTTGACCAACACGATCTCGCCGATACGTGCCGCTTCGGCCAGCGTGTTTCGGTCGTCGGGCACGTTGATGGTTTCAGCAGCGGAGATTTCCCTGGCTGTGACCTGGCGCAGCGCCGCGCCGTCTTCGGTGAGCAGTCCGAACCACCAGCGGCTGTAGTTGCCGGGTCCGGCGACGGCCTGAAACAGGTCTGCAAGACCGGTTTCGTAATCGCCGCCGATCTGGCTGGCAAGCTGGCCCGCCTCAGCCAGCGCCCGCGCGCGCCGCGCCTCCAGTTGAGACTCCTGAAAAAGGCGGCGATTTTCGATCGCAATGGCGAGTTGGTCGGCCAGGGCGCTCGCAAACGTGACGTAAGCTGCCTCAAACTCGCCGGGGTTTGGGCTGCTGCACACCAGCAGCCCAAACCAACGCCCGGCGGCTGACAGTGGAGCGAGCATCACGCTGCGCGCGCCCAATCCCGTAAGCTGCTCGTAGAGCGGGTGGTCCGGCGACAGATCGCGCGGGGCGTCGACATACGTAACCGGAGCATCAACCGGCAGCAGGTTTTCGTCCCCGTGCATGAGCGGCAGGAGTGGCACACGTTCGCCCAGTGCGGAATCTGCATCACGATTGGCACGCTGCCAGATGTAGACGTTTTCGAGATATTGGGCGAGCAGGGGGTCCGGTCCGGACAGCAGAATCTCAACCGTATCGATGGTAGACCCGGTGCCGAGCTGTTCGGCGACAAGCTGGTAGATTGCCTCAAGGTCGGGGGCGCTGCTGACGGTGCGGGCGGTTTCATACAGGCGCTCAGTTTCGGCCAGCGCGCGCTGAGTTTGCTGGAACAGGCGCGCGTTTTCGATGGCCAGCGCCACACGCTCGGCAACCGCCTCGACCAGCAGCCGGTCTTCCGGGTTCAGATCGCGTCCATCCGGCATGGTTGTCGCCAGCGTGCCGATGGTTTCGCCGTGCACCTGGACGGCAGTTTCGACCTGGTTGTTCGCCTGCCGCCGCGTGTTTTCGTCGAGCGGTGCGATCCGTATCTGGTCATACGAATACCCGACAGGCGCGTGTGCCCGTTCGCCCGCGAATGTTTGCCATGTGCTGCGGGTAAGCTGGCGATTCAGGGCGTCGATCTCACGGATTCGCTGCTCGGATTCTGTCAGGAGGCGGGCGTCTTCGATGGCGATCGCCAGTTGAGCAGCCAGGACCTCAAAAACAGGGACCATTTCGCTGGTAAAAACGCCCGGCTGTTTGCTCTGGATGTCAAGCGCTCCGATCACCCTGTCTTCGATGAGCAGCGGCAATGCCATTTCGGCGCGCGTATCGGGCAGAAGCGGGTTGGGCTGCCAGGGGACATCACCGAGCCGCGTGTCAGATGCTATGAGAGTTTGCCCGTGTGCGGTTACCCAGCCGATGACCGAGTCTGACCCGACCGGGAGTTTGTGTCCCAGCCGCAGAAACTGCTGGCCGGCGTCACCAGTGCTCTCGACCAACACAGCGTGACCTCTCACGTGGTCCAGCAGAAAGACCTGGGCGTGATAGACCACATCGAACCGCTGGCGAATCTGCTCGACAGTTTCGTGCAGCAGCGTATCGGTATGGCGCAGTTTCGTAGCGATCCGTCCGATTTCGGCAGCCATATACAGGTCACGCGTGCGGTTCTCAACGCGCGTTTCCATATCGCGGTGGAGAGCGACCAACTCCTCTCGGGCCTGTTTTTGCTCACGTGCCATCGTGTTCAGCGTGCGGGCTAGGTCGCGCAGTTCCACGCTGCCGCGCGGCTGGATGACGCCGTCAAGCTGGCCGAGACCGAAGCGTTGCGCGCCTGCTTTGATCGCGTGAATCGGGCGTGTAACATTCCTGCGCAGCAGAAATGCCGTCAGGCCACCGACGACACCGATTGCAGCCAGGGTGAGGATGATGGATGACACGATGCCCTGCAACAGTTGGGCGTCAATGGGTCCGGCGGCGGCCCCTACCTGGATGTCGAACTGGGCAGGCCCGTTCCCGGTCGGGTTGTTCAGCCGCGTGGTGGTGATATACACCGGGCCAAAGCCTGCCACATTGCGCCGGACCGTTTTGCCGGGGGGCAAACCAGCCAACACGGCGATCTGTTGGTTGTTATGGCTTGTTTCCGAGTCGGCAATGACCTGTCCATCCGGCCATAGTACGGCGATGAAGTCGATATCCTTATTTTGCCTGGCCAGGTCGTAAAGCTGCTCGTCAAAGCCGCTTATATCATCCAGCGTCACGAGCAGCGGGCCGGCTGCCTGGATGGTAGCGCTTACACGGCCTATCACGGCCTCACTGCGTCTGCGTTCGGCAGCGACCAGCGAATCCCGCTGCTGGACGGTTTGCACGATCTCAAGCCCGGTCGTAACCAGCCCAAGAGCCAGGATCAGAATCACGATCAGTTGCGCCTGGATGCCTAGTCTACGTCGCATACGCGTTTACCTATCAGTATCGGGGCCGGGCGGTGCATCAACCGGCGGGATCAGGCGAATCTCGGTCTGTGGCGCGCGCAGCGCCAGCCCCAACTCGCGGACTGCTGTCTGCAAAATCTGATCGATGTTGGTCGTACCCATCAGCTTGCTGGAAATCTGGTTCACCAACAATTCGCGCTGTGCTGCGCGTTGGCTTTGCTCAAAGAGGCGGATGTTTTCGGCAGTAAGCGCCAGCCGGGTCGTCAACTCGACTGCAGTCTGGCGTGTGTTGCCGGTGTAGCGTGCGAGCGGTACTTCCCACTCGACGGCTCCCAGTACCTGATCGCGCAGTATGACCGGTACAGCAAACGTCACGGTGTCTCCGTCGATGTGTTCGGTGATCTGCCCGGTGTGCAGCGCTTTGCTTTGCAGCGCGGTCCAATCCTGGTTGGTTATGTGGGCGTCACTACCGGCGGATGCAGCGGCCTGCGGATTCTGCTGGCGGGTCGTCTCAAGCCAGGCGGTTTCGGTTATGGCCCGGTTCAGGCGTTCGATTTCCTGCATTCGATTATTGGATTCTTCGAAGAGTGTCGCGTTTTCAATGGCGACCGTGATCTGGTCCGCCATACCCTGAAACAGCTCCACATCCCGTTCGTCAAAGGCGTCCGGCTGCGTGCTTTGCAGGTCGAGCGCGCCAATGATCCGGTTGCCAACGCGGAGCGGCAGCGCCATTTCGGCGCGGGTATCAGGCAAAAATTCATTACGTTTGTGGATCGGGTTGGACGACGTATCGAGTGCCACGACCGCGTGGCCGGTTGCCGTCACACTGCCGATCACGCTCCGGCTGCCCACGTCCAGGTAATGTCCGCGATCTAATAACTTCCGCCCGACGGCCCCGGTTGAGGCGCGCAGGTTGGCACGTCTGGTCCGGGGATCGATCAGAAAGACCTGTACGTGATAGACGGTATCGAACTGGTCATGGATGACGTTGACCACTTCGTTGAGCAGCGTATCCAGATCGCGGATGCGAGTCAGCACGCGCCCGATCTCCAGGGTGGTTTCGAGGTTACGCGTACGCTCGGCTACACGTGTTTCCAGTTCGCGGATGGCCCTGAATAGCTGTTCGGCCATGTCTCCAAACGTGTTGTTCAACACGCCGATCTCGTCCTGGCGTGAGAGACGGGGAAGCTGCGTATCCAGCCGTCCGGCGGTGATCTGGCGGGCTGCTTCGGTCAGCCGCGCGATCGGTCGGGCAATGATGATCGTCCCGGCGGCCACAGCCGTCAGCCCCAAAACCAGCACGCCAAACCCGTTGAGCGCCAACACCAGCAGCCCCTCGCGCACGGCTTCGCGGTTGATCTCGGCCAGCGGCGTTTCCAGCAGCAGCGTGAACTGCGGGCCGTTTGGGAACGAGAAGGTTTCGTGATAACCCATCACGTCGGCGGCGGCCAGCGGGCTGTAATAGTTTGAGACGCCCGCACCACCTGCCTGTGCGACCCGGAATCCTTTCGACTGGGTGGCATCCATGAAGACCGGCAGGTCTTTTTCTGGCGCGATAATCTGGCCGGCTGCGTTCAGCAGGAATACGTACGTTGTCTGGTCGCTTTCAGGGAAATCTTGCAGCGTGGCGTACAGGTCGGGCAGTGGCGCATCAGGGACTGCCAGCATGAGATTCTGCGTGAACACCACCTGACCGATGATCGACGCGAGTCCGGCTGTATCCCACGAGGGGCGCAGCGTAAAGATGATGTCAATGGCCGGGCTGCCGGTGCTGTCCCGGTACACGTTCGTGGTCGTGCTACGCACGCCAACCTGCTCGGACCGGATCGCCTCGTCGGACGGGGTCTCGGGCGAACTGGGCGGCGAATAGACAAATGCCGGTTGGCCCTGGTTGGCTGCGACGTCGAGCAGTTGTTCTTTCTCTGAATCGTAGAACCGAATACGTGTAATCGATGGGCTGCTGCGCATAAAACGCGTGACTTTGGCCTCGATGAATTGTTCGATTTCGGCGCGCGTGGTGGGCGAGATCGACCAGGGTGCCAGCGATAGGTAACGCTCAAGGTCGGCGTAATCTGCCGGATCGGCCACAAACCGCTCAAGCTGGTTCGTCAACGTTTGCAGCGTCTGTTCGGTTCGGGTGATCTCAAACGGGCCTAATGTCTCCAGGCGGACACGGTTCTGATCGCGCAGCAGCGAGGAGCGGCGCTGGATCGAAAACGGGATCAGCAGCAGAAAAGCCGGGAGCAGGACCGAAAGCAGGAAGATCGCGGTTAGTTTGGTGCGGATCGACCAGTTCATGATGTTCGAGCGCCGTCGCAGCATGAGCTTACTCCTGGGCCGGATGACCGGCGCTGTCGGTGGGCAAGCCAAGCCGGACCTGGGTACGGGTCGCGCCTAACGCTTCCTGAAACTGCGCTGCGGCCAGCGTCAGCAGCGCTTGCAGATTATTCGTGGTCTGCAACTGTGACGTGACCCGGCTGACAAGCTGTTCGCGTTGGGCAGCGTTTTGAGTCTGCTCAAACAGGCGTGCGTTCTCCAACGAAAGCGCCAATCGTTCCGCGACCGCCTGCGCCATCTCTAAGGCTGATGGCGACCACCTGGCATCACCGGATCGGCGGAACTCGACGGCCCCCAATGTTTGCCCGCGCAGCCGGATCGGCACGCTCAGCATAGCCGTATCGTCCTGGTAATCAAGGTAGGCTTCGCCCGTCGAAACGGTTTTGTCCAACACGGCGGATTGCGTCCGGGCTGACAGGATGTCGCCTCCCTGCCAGTCGAATCCCTGGATCATCTCTTGCCGTTCTTCCAGGTAAGTTCCCCATGTGGCGCTCACAAGCTGGCGGTTCGTGCGTCCGAGTTCGCGCCGGGCTGTATCCAGTTGGCCGCTGAGTCGATCGCGTTCTTCGTACCCGGCGCGCAGTTCACGTGCCTGGTGCATGGTATGGAGCGCCGCAGCCATCTGGTTGCCGAGTGTCGCTACGGCGTGATAGAACTCATCAGAGAACGCATCGCGGCTGGTGCTGTGCAAATCCAGGACGCCGATAGGAAGCAGGTTACCCACGCGCAGCGGCACCAATAACTCGCTGTGGGTTGCCGGCAGAAAACCGGCGCGTTGGTGCTCCGGCGCGCTGTCGGTGATCACGATCGGGTCCTTCTGGCGCAGCGCGTTGTTGATCGGGCTGTTTTCTTCCGGCGTGAGCAGGCTGTTTTCTTCAAACATCCGGCGGCCCATGAAGCCGGTACTGGCGCGTAGAACGGCCAACCCGCTGCTGGAATCGGTCAAAAACACCTGAACGTGATACAACCCCAATGCGTCCCGAATCTGCTCGACTGACAGGTTTAGCTGGTCTTCGTCTGCGGGCAGTCCGACAAGAGTCTCGCTGATACGGGATACGTCTTTGAGCAGCGTTTCGAAATGGCGCTGCTGCTGGATGGCGTCGTCAATGCTGCTCAGAAAAGTCCATAACATGACGGTGTTCAGCAGGATAATGGCGGCGGCAAGTACTATCGTGGTGCGAATGCTCTCGTTGATGGTGCCCAACGGCGTTGGGGCCATGTCATTGCTGACCTGAATGATCCCGCCAATGGTGATCGCGGCGATCACGATCACGGCCAGGACAAACAGACCGGGACGCGGCAGCAGCACCCCGGCTGCCGTGATCGGCAGCGTCAGCGTAATAATGAACGGGGAATCCAGCCGGTAATTAGGGAAGGTTGCCAGCAGCGCAGCGATCACCACGTTTAGCACGAATATCACGCGCGCCTGGGAGTAGTACCCATGCTGGATCGATTGGTATGTCAGCACGGCTAATCCCACTGATGCAGGGATAAACAGGGTGGCCGCATCGATCTGGTGTGCATCGATCGTCCATCCCAGCGCGAGCGGCGTCGCCAGCACAAGCAGTCCGATCCATGCCAGGTTGATGACCAGCAGCCGGTGGGCCTGCTGCTGTTCGGCGGTGTCCGCGTAATCCGCGCGTATGGTGGTCAGGCGGGAAAGTATGTTTCTCATGATGATTGATCCTGCCGGTCGGGGTCTTCACCGGGATTCGTATCGTGAAGGGAAAACAGACCGGTCACGCGGCCTCTGTCACGTGGAGCGCCGGGCGCGGGAGGGGGCGCAGGTCTGTCGCCGGGCGGCGGCCCCTGATCCGGCGGGGCGGCGGCCTCTGGCCCGATCAACCGGATCGCCCCCTGTTCGGCTCCCAGCGCCTGCCCCAGGCTGCTGATCGCCATTGTCAGCACGTCTTCGACGCTGGTCAGCCCCTGCAATTGTGCTGTGATCAGGTTGATTTGCTGTTCGCGCTCTGCGGCCATCCGCGCCTGCTCAAACAGGCGTGCGTTTTCCAGGCTGAACGCCATGCGCTCGGTGACTGTCTGAAGGATGCTGCGAATCTCGGTCTGGTTCTGCTGGCCGGTCAGACGGACTTCAACCGCGCCGACAGGTTCACCGCGAATGCTGATCGGAACGGCGATGATCTGCTCGTTATTGTCTTCCTGGCTGATCATCCGCCGCCTCTCAGCCGCCTGCCGCATGGCGGGCGTCCAGTGTGTGCTGCCGGACACGATATCATCCCCGTCTACTCGCACGCTGAAACGTTCCTCGCCGCGCTCCAACAGGTAGTCTTGCCATGATTGGCCTGTCAGTTGGCGATTGAGGCGCTCGATCTCGCGCAGGTTGGTTTCACTTTCGAGGAATAGACGCCGATTTTGCACCAGGCTGCGTTGTTGGGCTTCAAACAGCCGTGCATTTTGGATCGCCTGACCGGCCTGGTTGGATACGATCCGCAGCGCTTCTATGTCGTCGCTGCTGAATGCGGCATGGCGCGTGCTGTGAATGTCCAACACGCCGACCACATCATCTCCGGCGAAGAGCGGCAGCGCCAACTCGGTACGCGTATCGGCCAGCAGGGCGGGGTGGCGGTAGGCTGTGGCGGTAACGTCGCGGATGTACAACATCTCGCCGCTGATCATGACCTCGCCGGGGACGCTGCGCGGGTCGGCTGGCACACGGTATCCCTGCGCCAGCAGCGCGGTCCCGATCGCGCCCGTGCTGGCCGACAGATCGGCATAGTCACGCCGTTCGTCGAACATGAAAATCTGCACGTGGTACAACGCGAAACGATCGCGGATCAGGTCGGCAGCGTTGGTCAGCAGCTCCTCGATATTCAGGATGCGTGACAACGCCTGGCCGATGGCTGCTGTGGCGTGTGTCTGGGCCGCAATCCGTGACGTGCGTGCAACCGCGCGCTGCAAGTTCCACGAGAAGATCCACAAGAGCAGGGCTGTGAGCGTGAGCATCCCGGCGCTGCTGAGCGCCCCGGACAGCAGCGTGTCAAACGGTGCGGCGGCAGCGGGTAGGTCGCCTTCGGATTGCAGGTAAGCGACGGCGGGCAGCGCGATCCAGGCCAGCCCTACAGTTGGGATTGCGCCACGTGCACCATACGTCAGCCCCATGTACGTCAGGACAACGGGAATGGTCAGCACCGCGCTGGCCGTGAGGCCGTCAATGGCGAGACTGATCAGCGCCATGCTGCCCAGAAGCAGCGCGATCATGGCGGCGGCTACGCCCACATTCCCGTGTTGGACAGACCACAGGGCGATAGCGGTCCACACGATAATCAGCGGGGCCATGAATCCGCTCAGGGCCGATATATGCGTCGAATATTCGCCGGTTGCCTGGATGATGACCGACGACACGCCGAACGCTGCACCCAGCAAGGCCGTCACACTGACCAGCGGCAGCAGCAGACGTGCGCGCGCCTGTTGCTCTGAATCGTGGTAGTCGTAGCGAACAATGAACAGGTAGCGCACCAGATCAATCATGTGTGTGCTTCTCCTTGCGCCGGGCGATCTTCCGCTTCTGCCGGGGAACCCAGCCGGATGGTCACCTGTTGGGCCGCCAGCGCTTCTTGCAGGTGACGCGCCGCCCGTTGGATGATGGCATCGACGCCGGTCGCCGCCTGAAGATCGGCACCAATGTCGTTGATCAATGCTTCTCGTTGGGCGACGCGCTGAGTTTCATCAAACAGCCGCCGGTTTTCCATTGCCAGACCGAGCCGTTGGGAAACCGCTGTGACCAGTTCCAGCGCGCCTTCTGGCAAATCACCAGCGCGCTCAAGCTCAAACTCCATCGCCCCGACGACTTCATTCCGTACGAGAATCGGCAAAGCGACCACGCGCTGCCCGTCATACGTGGTCGTGATCACCTGCCGGTGGGTCGCCGCCTCTTCGAGAGTGGGAGTCCAATCAGCATCCATGACCATCTGGCCGGTATCCATGTCAAGCGTCATGGCAGTCGATTCGGCCTGCAAGCGCAGATATTCGCTCCACGCCCGTCCGGTAAGCTGGTAGTTCAACCGTTCGATTTCCCGCAGATTCGTTTGAGTCTGCTGGTACAGCGCCTGGTTTTCACGGAGGCTGCGCTGTGCGGACTCGTATAGTTGCAGGCTGTCCACCGCCATAGCGATCTGGTTGGCGATGGCACACAAGACCGCAATATCGGTGTCGTCAAACGCATGCGGCTGCGTGCTCTGCACGTCCAACGCGCCGAGTACATTACCGGTTGTGCCCAACGGGATCGCCAGTTCGGAACGGATATCTTGCAACAACGGGTGCGCTGTGCGGACCGGGTCCTGGTTATAGTCCGCGACCAGTAAGTAGGTGCCGGTCAGTGTTGCACGTCCGACAGCGCTCAGGCCGCCAACGTCCAGCGCGTATTTTTGAGCGATCAGGCTCGCTCCGACAGGGCCGGTAGCGGCTCGCAAGATGGCGTGCGAGCTTTCCGGCTGGATCAGGTAAATTTGGGCGTGGTCCACGCTGGCGAACTGCTGCGAGATGCTTTCGACCATGTTTTCCAGAAACGTGTTCAATTCGGTGCGGACGAACAAGCTGCGCGCGATTTCATCCCCGAACGCAGTGATGTCGTGCAGCGCCGGAGCGCGATCCAGTGTCCGCTGTGCCCGGCGGCTGCCGACCTGTGCCGCATAGGGAAGGGCCGCCGACGCGAGCACCCACACCGTCATGGTGAGGTATTCGGCCCGGTCAACCGTGTTGAAATCACCGCCGTGCTGTAACCCGCTGAGTCCGACCACAACAAGTGCAGCAGCAGCGAACATGACCGCGATCTGTGTCTCAAGCAGCAGCATGCTGATTGCCACGCCGCCAATCAGCGCGACCCAGCCGCGCGGCATGTTCCAGGCGTCGCTCAGCAGGAACAGGGCGCTTTCGGCCAGTAGGATCAGCGCGAGGGTAGCCGCCGCGCCCGGTATCTGCCCGCGCCGGAGCAATCCAACCGCCAGGATGGCGGCGGCGATCAACAGCAGGTTGGTGGCACCTAGCTCCGTCTGCTGCCAGCCGATCCGGTTGGCGGTACCTGACAGCGCCCCTGGCAGGATCAGCGGTAACTGCGAGATCAGGTATGCGGCAATGGCTGTGTACAGGACCAGAACACGCCACGTTGACCGCGTGTGAAGTGTGGATGGCAGCGGAAACATCGTCCGGAACAGGCTCAGCATGAGTTTCACTTCTCTGACTTAGGCGTTTCGCCTATCTGGAGCCGCACACGCGCGCGCCGTGCCCCCAGCACCCCGCCCAGGTCTTGCATCGTTTGCTGCAACAAGGCACGCAGGTCGGTTTGTTGTTGCAGGTGGGACGTGATTTCGCCAAGTGCCTCTTCGTAGGTGGCTCGTTCCTGCGTGGACTGAAACAAACGCGCATTCTCCAATGCAACGGCGATCTGGTTTCCGACTTGTTGCAGCAGGTTGAGATCGGTGGGTGAATAATTGTGCGGTCGCGCGTGGCCAACCGTTACCGCACCCAGCGCGTGCCCGCTGGCGATCAGAGGGGCGACCAGCAGGGACCGGAGTCCCTGCATTGCCATGCGGGGGTGATCGGTAAAATTGGAACCGTTCAAGTCGGCAATCAACATCGGTGACTGGCTGTTTACCACCTGTTCGACACTGGACCCCGCCGCCGATAGGCGTGATTCTGCCGGTGCGGCGTCGGGTGCCAGCGTTATGACGCGCATCTGGGGATGGCCAGGCGTGTACAGCATGATGTTGACTTGATGGGTGGGCAGCAAATTCGGGACGATCTCGATCACGTGCTCGAAGATTTCATGCTGGTCGAATGTGCTGGTAACCAGGCGACCAAACGTGGCGATCCGTTCCAACTGGCTGGCCCGTTGTTGAACCTCGGTGAACAGGTCTGCATTCTGCAAGCTGGTTGCCAGTTGCGCTGCCAGCACTTGCACAGCATGAAGCTCATCTTGATTGAGCTCGGTACGGTCCACCGAAGCCAGTACCAGCAGCCCGGTGATCTCCTCGTGAACCAGCAGCGGCACGATCAAAACTGTTTGCGCGCCAGCGGCCCGTAACCGGGGCGGGATCACCGGGCCAAGCATGGTTTCATCCGTTTCCGCCAGCTTGACCGTCAACGGAGCGCGGTAGTTGGTCAGGTATTCATACGCGCCCAACTCTGACGGTGCCACGACCAGCTCAGGATCGAGCCAGGCTGGATGCTGCGCCGTCAGCCTGCCGCCGGTTACCGGACTGAACTGCACGACGGCGGCATAATCCGCGTTGAATGCCTCGACGAGCCTCTCGCAGATTTCCCGGATCGCTGCCGCGTTGACCAGTGTGCTGCCAAGTTGGCGCGACAGGTCACTAAGGATGCTGAGCAATCTCGCCGGGGGAGCAGTCTCGATACGTTCGATTGCCAGATCAAGGAGAACGGACAACGTCAGCAGCGCCGCTTTGCACGTGGGTTGGCAGGCCTCAGAGGCGGGCAGTTCAAGCTGCAACACGCCGCGCAGCCGGTCCGCGTTGATCAGCGGGACGGCCCACAGGACCGGCGCACCGTCCGGGTCGGGCAGGACCGGCTGCCGCGTTTCGATGACACGCGCGGCTGCCGAGTCCACCGCCGGGGTAGGTGGGGTTTCTGCGTCAATCCCAAAGCCTGCGGTTCGTAAATAGGCGCCACCGTCGCGCAGAAATAACTCGCAGCGTGTGAGAGCCGGCCACTGGATATGCAAGTCCTCAATCAATGAGATCAGGAATGGTTTGAGCGGCGCACCGGGGTGAGAGTCCTGTCCTAATCGGGTAGTCAGGTGCTGCAGAACTCCCAAACAGATTTGTACATCGGGCGAATCCTGGCGCATGGCTGGCATTAGCCTTCTAGCCCAAAAACTAAGCGGTGGCAGTGATGCGTACCGGGTTACACCGGCGCTGAGGTTAGCTGTGCCGGTGCCCGTTATGCAAAAAGGCTATGATCTGGTCTGGAAACAGGTCAATATTGATCGGCTTGGAGATAAACCCATCGCATCCGGCAGCTGTTATTTCGTCGAGCACGTCCCGCATAACGTTGGCCGTCAAAGCGACGATTGGCACCTGTCGCAGTGCTGGAATCTGGCGCAGGTGGATGGTGGCCGTCAGGCCATCCATTTCGGGCATGTTGATGTCCATCAGGATAATTTCCGGCTGCTGTTGTTCGGCTTTTTGGATGCCTTCCCTGGCGGAAGTCGCTTCGAGCAGCTCAAAACCGGCTGCCCGCAGCACGCGCCGGACCAGGATCAAGTTATCGATATTATCTTCAATGTAGAGTACACGTGGGCTCATATACTATGCTCCCAGGACCGAAACCATTAATGTCAAACATATTTTCTAGTGTAACATAGAATCCGTCTTTACGATGCGTTAATTTTTGCATCCGCGCCAGAGACGCCGATTATGGCTCGTCGTCTCGCGGAGAATCGGGATCGACCTGCTCGCCGGGTGATGCGTCGTCATCCGAGGGGTGAAGCTCTGTGGCAAGGTCACGAGGCGTCCGTGTGCTGAGCGACGTTTCTTTGGTGGGGGCGGACAGGTTGAGATCGGTATCGGACTCGCTGGCGGGCGGCTGAACGGCGGGGGATTTGCGCATAGGGCGTGTGGGTACGCGGTGCGGCGAATCCGGGTCGTGGGGCAGCACGACTTGTTTCATGCGGGGAATGTCAGCCGGTTCGAGCTGTGGGGCCGGTTCGTCAGGTGGCGCTTGCGTTTCCCATTGCTCGATGAACTCTTTGATCCAATCCAGTTCGGCTTCCAGCATGGCGACATGATGCCCCATCATCGCATCGACGTTGAAGGGGGTGCCGCTTTCTTTGAACTGCAGCCACCGGTCGCGGGCCTGCGCCAAGCGGGAAATCAGTTCCTGGCGGTACGCAATAAACGCCGTGCGGATTTGTGACGGGCGCAATACGTGCAGGTTGGCGAGTCCAAGCTCAAAGCCGTTGGCATATTCACGCGGCGTGCTGATCAGGTCCGCGACCGCCGTTTGCAGCACCCCAAATCCCGCCGGGGTAATGCGATACTGCCGCCGGGATACACCTTCGGTTCGTTGTGCGCTTGTGCTCTCGATCAGGCCCTGACGTTCAAGTTTTTCCAGCACGTAATACATCGACGACACGCCGATGTTTGTCCACGCACGCAGCCCACGCTGCGTGATGATCGTCTGGATGTCGTAACCATGAATCGGACCTTCGGCTACGATACTCAAGATGGCGAGTTCTGCGTCAGTCATGGGGTCATTCTACCTCAGCCGGGTTATCCCAAGTTGGACATTTGCGTATACAATAGCACGATGTGTGTAGAGTACGCGAGGTTACAGTTGGAGTCAATTTTGCCACCAATGTCGCCTGAACACAGGCGACAAATCGGCCCCTGGAGTGGGCGGGGCAGGTCGGGATAAGGGAAGTGAACGTGAAATCACGAGCGATCCGGGTTCGAATGGGGTGTTTGGCCGCGCTGCTGATCGTGCTGGCGGCGAGTTGTTCGTCCGGTGACGACGAGCCGAAAGTCCGAAAACCCGCCGGGACACCGACCTCACCGCCTGTCGCCTGGCAGCGCCCGCAGAGCGCCATAAGCCAGGAAACGCCGGTCATCCACCTGACCGGCGTGCTGCGGCTGCACAAGGCGACCGTGAATGATGTTGCGTTCTCGGCCAATGGAACCCGGCTGGCCAGCGTAGGCGCGGATGATGTCACCGCCGTCTGGAATCTGGCGAACGGCGAGCCGTTATTTGTCCGCAGCGGCAGTGATGGCCGCCGCGTGTTTTTTGGCCCTGGCGACGAGACGCTGATCACGGTGAACCGGGACGGCCTGACGCGCCTGTGGGCGATGGACATGCATCCGCCGCGCGAGTTGCAGGAATTGGCCAGTTTCAGCGGGCAGGGCGGGATTGTGGTCCAATCACCGGACCACACGCTGCTGGCATTTGGCGACGAAGCCGGTCAGATCGGGATATGGCGCGTGCCGGATGGCGTGCCGGTGGTGACGATGCAAGCCCACCGGGAGCCAATACAGTACCTGGAATTCTCACCTGATGGGCAGTTGTTGGTGTCGGTCAGTGTGGAGCGGGAACTCCGTGTGTGGTCTGTGCCATCCGGGGACTTGCTCTATGATCTGGCGAATCCAGAGGTGGAGAATATTCAGGCGCTCTACCAGCGGGCTGCTTTTTCACCCGATTCAAAACGGCTGGCCGCTGCGGCTGAGGTCGGCGTCCAGATGTGGGATATGGAAAGCGGGGCGCTGCTGTACACCATCTCGGCGGTTCGTAATGCGGCGTCGAGCGCGCTTGTTTTTTCGCCGGATGGGAATTTGCTGGTCGGATGTGGCGCTCAGCCGTTAATCGGCGTGTGGGCGGTATCCAGTGGCGAACCGTTGGGACTGCTGCCGCTGCCCGGCCAATATTGTGCCGACGCGATGTTATCCCCAGATAGCACGCTCATGATCACGCTGCCGGTGCCGGGTACGGACGTTTACCTGTGGAATCTGGTGAACATCACGGAAGACGTACGGCCCGACCAGAAACACCTGGATCGAGCCAGCCGGCAGACAATGGGCTTGTTGGCGGGTACACGTTTTTTCGACGTGGCGTGGTCGGGTGATGGGCGTTTTATCGTGCTGCTGGACGAACTCGGCCCGATGTATGTGCTGACGGCTGTCGGGTGAGCGTTAGCTGCACGGTTCCACGATCATGTCTTCTGACGGGGCCGTGATGTCTGAGATGCCCCACTGCGTGATTGTGAACGTGAATTCTACACGGCGTCCGGCGTCCAGGTCATCAACTGTGGTGCTGAAACTCATCAGCGCTTGTGTGTCTTTGTCGAGATACAACTCGCCGGAATAGTCAACATTCCCGGCTTGTTTGACCTGCTGCTGCAACTCCTCGTTGTCTACCGTGTCGAGAATCGCCAGCGCGTCGGGGATCAGTGATTCCAGGTCGTAGCGAGTCGTTTTACGATCCGCGATGCTAGTATCACCAGTCGATTTTTTGGCGACAGAGAGCACCCGTACACCGGCTGCGGTGACGCCATAGTGATCGAATACCCCGGCCAGACCGCCGTCAAACTGGCGCAGATCGGCCTCATCGCTGGCGCACGTGTAGCGCCCATCCTGCACGCGGTACGCACGGGCCGGTGATGGTCCGCCGAATCCGTCGATGAAATAATCCTTCGTCTGATTGTCTTGTGTGACCTGAATTACGGCATGGGTAGCGGCGTCTGCTGTCAGCGAAATGACGATGTCCCGCTCGACCGTCCCGATCACGGCTCCACTGGCATCCAGCGCGCCCTGCTGCAAGTGGACTGTGGCTGTATAGCCGTTTTGATCGTTCAACGCGTCCAGCCCATCCGTGACGGTTTGCCCGGTGCTGCGTTTTTCCAGGTCTTGCAGCATCGACACGGCTTTGTCGACGGTCTGGACCGTATCCGATACGTCGCCCGTTGGGATGCAGGCCGGAAGGATGAGCAGCAGCAACCCGGCGACTATCACGATCTTCCTAAACGTGATCATGTGAGAGCTTGACTCCTGTTACGAACGCCATGTGTCGGGTAACTGTACTGACTCCACCGCAAGCTGACAAATTTAGCCATTCACGCCCTGGCAGGCATTTGGCGGGATTGATAGTTGCGTATCCGTGCAGTCGTTTGTACACTCACCCCGATCCAGGCGGACCTGCAAGGTGGACAACATATAATGATAGGTCAAAAATTCGGTAACCGGTATGAAATCATCGAGTTGATCGGCGAAGGCGCGACGGCGACCGTGTACCGGGGACTCGATACGCGGTTGCAGCGCACAATAGCGATCAAGGTGCTGCTGCCTTATGTCGATGAAACGACACGCAAACGCTTTCAGCGTGAGGCGCTGGCCGCCGCCAAGCTAAATCACCCGAATATCATGGCGATCTACGACGTGGATGAGGAAGATGGACAGCCCTATCTGGTGATCGAATACATCGAAGGTCGCCCGCTGTTTTCGTTTATTCCCTCACCGCCGGAGACTGTCGCGGAGTTTGGGCGGCAAATCTGCCTGGCGCTGGATTATGCACACCGCCAGCAGTTGATTCACCGTGACATCAAACCGGCCAATATTCATATCACGCCGAACGGACTCGTCAAGATCATGGATTTTGGGCTGGCGATCACGGGCGAAACCAAACGATTGACCGCCACCGGGCGCATTATCGGCACCCCGGCCTACCTGTCGCCGGAACAGGCCCAGGGGTTGCCCCTGACTAACCGGACTGACATCTATTCGACTGGCGTCGTTTTGTACGAGTTGGTGACCGGTGTACTGCCCTTTGATGCGGATGATATCGGCGTGCTGCTGCTGCAACAGGTCAAAAAAGCGCCCAAGCCGCCCAGCGAACTGGTGCCTGAAATTCCCGACAGCCTGGAACGCGCCATTCTCAAAGCGCTGGCAAAAGCGCCCGAGGCGCGATTTGACACGGCTGGCACGATGGCGGCTGCCCTGGCGGTGCTGGTGCCCAAGAGCGATCAAACACTCAGTTCGTCGTCCGTGCCAGTCGATGAGCGGGACGACACGATCCGGGTACAGGATGGAGGGTCACCGGCTGCGGCTGCTGCCAAACCCGGCCTGATCCGCGTGGCGCTGGCCGATGATCACCGGATTTTGCGCATGAGTCTGGCGATGTTCCTCAACGAAAATGCGTCGATTGAGGTTGTCGGCGAAGCGGATGATGGCGAACAGGCTCTTGAAGTGGTGCGTGACCAGCAGCCTGACGTGCTGCTCCTGGACTTGAATATGCCCGGTGTCAGCGGCCTGGAAGTGCTGCCCGATATCCGCAAGACATGGCCGGATATCAAAGTGTTGGTGCTGACGGGACGGGATGAAGACTCCTACATCATGCGGGCGCTGCGGGCCGGGGCGCACGGGTATATTCTGAAAACGACCAGCGAGCAGGAACTTGTCCAGGCGGTGATTGACGTTTACCAGGGCCACCTGGTATTGGGGCGCGGTGTGGCCGAGCGCGTGGTGCAGGGCTTGATGGCGCGTGATGAACCGTCCGAGCAGTTGAGCGACCTGGACCGCGTGATTCTGATGGGGATCGCCGCCGGTCTGACAAACGACCAGATCGCAGAGCGCGTGCGTATCGATCCGCAGCTTGTCGACGAACAATTGATGACGCTGATCAACCAGTTGGGGGCCAAGTCCCGATCCGAAGCGTCCTTGATCGCTTTGCGGCGCGGCCTGATTATGCTGGAAGACCTGCACAACTTCTAAGGACATGGGAATGTGGCACGGGCAGGTGATCGCGCCGGGCGACGGGTGGCAGATTCCGGCTTACGCCCAGTCGATGGTATGGGTGTGTTGTGGCGACCAGGCTGTTCAGGCGCGCGGGCCATTCGGTGAATTTTCACTGGCGGCGTCCGGCTGCGACCTGGCGCTGGCCTGGGGCGCTCCGTACGGGCCGCTGCTGGGGACGTGGCCGTTGTCGGACGAGTCGACTCCGGTGATGCTGGGTTGGCGAGGCGCAGTCGGGATCGGCGGTTTTGTCGAACTGTTACACGCCCTGGAAGTGCGTGATATTGAGCTGGTGATCGCGGAGATAGAAGGCGCGCCGCTGCCGCCCGGTTATTCGCGTTTGCCAACGCTCGACCAGATGCGGGCCGCACCGTTCAGCCGCACGCGCGGCTCTGCGCCGGGCACCGCCCAGCAGTTTACATACACGGTGATAGCCCTGGCCGATTCGGTGCACGCCGACTATCTGCATCATGCCCTGGTGAGCGAACTGGCTCTCGATTGTTTCGCCACGTTGGGGCCGCAGGCAGGCCGCTGGTTTGCGGTGGTTGGGCTGCCCCTGCTGGTCGATGCCGTGTCGCTGCTAGCGCCGGGCTACCGCTAGGCGTGGATCAGCCGGTTGCCAACGAAGCAACAGCCAGTTCCGCTAATGGCTGCCTCTTGATCGGTTCCCCATCGCGGTAAATCATGCGCATGCAGTGGCGGACACGTGTCAGGTTATGGTCGCTGGCTATCAACATGCTGCGCCCGTTGCTGTCGGGGATGTTCAGCGTCACGTGCTGCCCTTGAAGCTGCTCCAACGCCACGCGCAGCAGGCGTCCGGCGGACGCCGTGCTCCAGCTCATCCAGGGACCGAGGTGGATCGTGTTGGTCAAGCGGTGTCCCAGCAAATAACCTTCTAGCTCTCCCCGGTTGGTGTCAATCCAGGCAAGATCAGGGAATTCGTCGATCAGGCGCGTCAGGATGTGCGGGCGCGGCACGCCAAACAGCGTCGTATCGAGTTCGAGGACGGCGGAGATGTCATCCTCCGGCTGTAAGGGCCGGGCGCGCGGTCCCAGGTACGTGCTGGCACGGCCTTCCCACCGCTCAACCTTATAGACGTCCTGGAACCCTAGTTTTTTGTACAACGAACGACCGGCTTCTGATGCGTCAAGCATGATACGTTGGACGCCGCCTGCGATCAAGTGGTCGATAGCCGCACGCATCAATTCCCCGCCCAGACCATGCCGTTGCCGGTCGGGCGCGATAACCATCATCCCGATCCAGGCCAGATCGACACCATAGGATGTTGTGCTGACTACCCCGACAATCCGGTGGTCCGGTTCTTCGATCACAAAACACCCATCGGGCGACCAGTCTAACAAACGCTGCCAATCCCGGTCTCCGTGCGGCCAGCCGACGCTTTGCAGCAGCGCCGCCGCAGCGGGGATGTCGGCGGGCGTCATGTGTCGCAGGGAATGTTCCGGCTCGCGCCGGGGTTGGTAACGATCTTGCCAGTTCAAGCTCATGCTGGTATCAGCGCCTGTCTGCCACAGAAAGGTAAGGGCGATGGTCGTCGCCCTTACCTGCGATTAGTTGTCGTGTATCTCGGCCCGTTTTCTGCTACCCTACGGTACCGGTGTCAGGCTGGGGGCCAGGGTAGGGGTCGGCACCTCTTGTCCTGGGAAGGGAGTCAGCGTAGGCGCAGCGGTCGGCGCAGGTGCTGCCTGCGGATTGTTCACCGTGATGTGAATATCGCGCGTGACCGTGCGACCCTGCGTGTCGTACACGATCAAACGCAGGGTGTACGGCCCATTTTGCAGCGTCCGTGTGTCGAACTGACCGAGCAGCGATTCGGCATCGGGCTTGGGCGTCCGGTCGATGAGAAGCGGTTCGCTGAATGCGCCGGGATCAAACGAGATGCCATATCGAATATCGTACCGGTCAAAGTACGGCATGCTGACTGTGCCGCGCAGTGGCAGAACACCTTCAACGGTCATGTTTTCCGGGGGGAAGCTGATGACAACATACGGGCGCGGTTGGTTAGGCTCGCAGTAGTCGGTCGGCGGTGCGGTCAGCGGCAGTTCCAGCCCGCGCTGGCGTGCCCAGGCGTTGCCTTCGGCAGTGTTATTGATCCAGTCGTAGGCCGAGGCGTCATTGAGGACCACGTAGGTACGCGTGACCACGTCGTCAAGGCAGTACTGGTTGACCAGCTTGCCCGAATAACCATCGACCTCAACCGTGCGATAAATATCCTGCTCCGGGCCGGGCGGCGGCGCGTACTGCGAGAAGATCTCGACGTGCGTACCGCCTTCGCTGGCGCAGGTCAGCGACGCCTGCGCGCCGGAGTCGTTGCAGACTTCAGCCTGGATGATGTCCGGCGGCGGCTGGAACTGCTCGATTGGCAGGCCAGCGTGGGAGGCTTCCATCACGGCATTCCAGATCGGCGCTGCGCCGTAGTAGCCGGTCAGGCCGTACATGGGCCGGTTATCCGAGTTGCCGACCCACACGCCGACCACCATCTGCGGCGTGTAGCCGAGGGTCCACACGTCGCGGCTGTCGTTGCTGGTCCCGGTCTTGACGGCAGCCGGGCGACCGTCCGGCAGTTCCATTGGCGCACCGCGACCAAACTCAGCCGCACGGGCGGCATTGTCTGACAAGATGCTGGTGATCAGGTAGGCATAGGTTGGATCGACGACCTGAGTGCCGGACACGCCGGGCTTGGCGCGGTAAATCTCGTTGCCTTTGCTGTCTTCGATATACACAATCGAGTATGGCGACACCTTGACGCCATTCTGTGAAAGCATGGCGTACGCCTTGACCATGTCAAACAGGCGCACTTCCACCGCACCCAGGGCCGTTGTCAGCCCTGCGTTACGTTCGACCGGGTTGCCCAGTGGGAACGTCAACCCCGCGTCCTGGGCCACCTTGGTGAAATCCAGCAGTCCGGCGAATTCGAGCGCTTTCACTGCCGGGATGTTCAGCGAGTTCCCCAGCGCTTCGCGGACCGTCTTCGGACCGTGAAACAGGTTATCGTAATTGGTGGGCCGATAGCCGTTGAAATCGGTGGGCACGTCCCATACGACTGTTGCCGGGGTCCAGTATTGGCCCTGTTCATTAGGCTGGAACGCCGTCAGATAGACCAGGGGTTTGATCGACGAGCCGGGCTGCTGCGCGGTAAACGCGATATTCACCTGCCCGTCGATGTCTTCGTTGTAATAGTCCGCGCTGCCGACCATCGCCAGTACAGCGCCGTCAAGGGGACGCATGACGACTACTGACGCATTCGTCGCGTCAAAGCCACGCGCCTGGAGCGCTGCCAGATTCTGAGTCACCGCGTTTTCCGCCGACGCCTGGATATTCTCGTCCAGCGTCGTCCACACCCGGAACCCGGCGCTGTAGATCGCTTGCGGGCCGTACGTATCCTCCAACTGCTGCCACACGTAGTTGACAAAATGCGGGTGCGTGAACTCGTTGGCTGGCTGCTTGAAGGTGGCCGTTTCGACCAGGGCGATATCGAGTACCATCTCCTGCGGGGTGTCCATGTTTGGCGTTTTGTAGAAATATAGCGGGCTGCCATCCGGTTGTTTTTCCGCGATGATGCACACGCCGCCGCCGTTGGGAACCCCCCAGCTTGTCATATCTTCATGCTCGATGTAGATGCAGCCGGTACCGTTGGCTTCGGACATCAGGCGCAGCACGGTATGCATGCGCTGGATGGCTGCTTCGCGATTGACCACCGGATCGTACTGGGCTGGTGCTTGCGGCAGCCCAGCCAAAAAGGCCGCCTCAGCGGGGTTCAATTCACTGGCGGATTTGTGAAAATAGGTTTGTGCGGCGGCTTCAATGCCGTATGACCGGTTGCCGTAGAATATCTCGTTGAGATAAATCTCAAGAATCTGATTTTTGGTGTACTTACGCTTGATCTCCGATGCGACGATAATCTCCACGATCTTACGTTCGGTCGTGCGCTGCGAGGCGAATTCCGTTTCCAGCACCAACGCGCGGGCCAACTGCTGCGTGATGGTGCTCGCGCCCGACACCGTGTCGCCAGCGGTCAGGTTCTGATAGGTGGCCCGCAGAATGGCCAGCACACTGAAGCCCGGATCGGTGTAAAACGTCTCGTTTTCGGTGGCAATCGTCGCCTGGATCAGCCAGGGCGAAATCTGGCCGAGCGGCACTTCCGTGCGCGGACCCGTGTTCGGATCGCTGAATTCGGCCAGCGTTGTTCCCTTGCCATCGAGGATCAACGTCGTCTCAAAATTGGATGCTCGCTCGCTCAGGTTATCGACGGCGGCGGCATATTGATCCACTTTGTAGAAGTAGTAGCCGATCATGCCGAGCAGCACCACGAGCGTCAGCGCCATACCCGCGATGGAGCCGAACACGCCGAACCGAATCGTCCACTTCACGTACGTGTTGCGGTCGCGCGCCGGACCGAGCGCGGCACCGTAATCAGGCTGCGGAAAATCGCCCAATTTCGGTTTAACAACCGGCTGTTCGTCCGGCGTCCGCACCGCTTCGCCGTGTGCGATGGCGGCTGCCTGCGCCTGTGCGGCCCGGTCACCGGCGATGGTTGCGTCTTCGCCGGGAACGGGGATCGATCGGATGGTCTGCTCGCCAGCGCCGGTATCCGGGCGTGCGGGGATTCCTTCTCCGCTGGCCGGGTGGGCGATGGTGACCGCGCCTTCCGCATCGACCTGCCGATTCTTCTGGTAGGTGGGCGCATCAGAAGGGCGCATAGGTTCCATGAACGGCGTGCTGGGTGAAACCAGTGTCGCGCCGGGGTCTTCTTGCGGGACGCGCTTGGGCAGCGGGACGCCTTCCTCATCGATGGCGATGGGCGCTAACTCGCCTTCCTCCGTCGCCTGCCCGCCATCCGGCTCGACTACCACTTGCTGGACGCCTGTTTCGGTACGGATGGCGCTGCCTTGCACTCGCTCGTCGAATCCGGGTGGATCGGCGGAAACCCAGTCGCGACCATCGTAGTAGTACCAGTGGTCGCTTTCCAGGCCCAACATCCACCAGTGCCCATCGTCATCGAGGATCATCAGACTGCGCAGTTCGTTTTGAAGCTGTTCGCGCGTCAGATAGCCGGCCCGGTACCGCTCGCGCAGCACTTTGACTTTGCGTTCAACTTCCTCGTAGGGGGAAGGCCGCGCCGGTTCAGCCGGTGCACGGGCCGGTACGGATACCACCTGTGCGGCCTTATCCGTCACGTCAGGCACGGCAGCGATCTCGGCGGGTTCAGCGGCTACCTCCTGCGCGGCGCGCTGCTCGGCCAGCATAGCGGCTTCGGCGGGTGACAGCCCTGGCGTGCCGGGCTGCGCTTCCTGTGCAGGTGGAGTCGCTCCACCGACCGGCGTGCTTTGGCCGGGCGCGGACGGTTCGGGGGCTATGCTGCCTGGTTCTTGAGACGCCAGGATGCGGGTTGCCTGTTCGTTCTCGATGTTGGTATCGTCGGGCGATGGCTCAGCCGCGTTGATCGATGCAGCCGTGATGCTGACCCCGTGCGGCGTTGACCAGCTTTCTTCTGCCGGTTCGGCCTGCGCGGGTTGCGGTTGAGTCTCGCCGAGAGGCTGCGCCTGGGTATCCTCAGCCGGCTGCACAGGTGGTTCTGGCTCCGGTTCGTGAACCTCGGTTATGCTCTCGTCTGCGCCCGAAAACAGCGCATCAATTTGTGCGTCGAGAGGCGTGTACCAGCCGGGTTTCTCTGCTGGGCTGCTGTCCGCTGGCACTGGTGCAACGGGCGGTTCCGGTTTGGCTTCGGCCTGCACGTCCGTGCCGGGTTGTGCGTCCGCATCGGCGTCCGCATCGGCGGCAGCATCATCCGGCTGGAACCATGACTCGACAATCACCGGGCGCGACGACCCTGGCTCAACCGGCGGTTCGTGCCATCCGGCGAGATCGCCCGGTTTCGGGGCCGGTTTGTCCTGAGCCGTTGGCGTTATGTGTTGTTCGTCATCTGATGCCGGGTTGTTGTCCGGCGAACCAGATCGTTTGTCCGGCTGATCGGCCATACCACACCTCTTACCTTATGTTTATGCGCCGCGTTTATCGATCTTATCACTATCCACTCGCATTGTACATCAGCGCCAGTAAAACGTCGCGCGGGTTATTCGTCCCCGGATTCGGGTTTGCTGGCGACTAGAACGGTCCATTCTCCCTTTTGCGTGACCTTGTCGTTCTGGTTGACCACCTTGACGTCAAAACTCACAAAGCCACCCCCGGCTGCCCGCATCGCGCGCAGCTTGGTAATCTTCACTTGCACGCGCAGCGTATCCCCGATAAAGACCGGTTCGCGGAACTTCCATTCCAGGCTGGTCCACGCCAGCACGGTGCCCTCCAAAAAGCCCATCTGGTACGATAGGCCGCTGGCGATGGACAGGCCGAGCAGGCCGTGTGCGACCCGCTGCCCGAACTGCGTTTCGGCACCATACGCGGCATCGGTGTGCATCGGGTTAAAGTCACCGGACAGCCCGGCAAAATTGACGATGTCAGCTTCGGTGACCGTCCGGCCCCGTGTTGTAAGCTCCATGCCCTCCTGAAAATCTTCAAAATACAATCCACGCTGGTACGAGTCAGTCTGTGCCATGTTATTCCACCTCTAAATGATTGTTGTGAAAAACAAACCACCTGCGATTTTAGCGCAGGTGGCTGTTGAACAAAAATGCGCGGTTTCTACCCTGTCAGTTCGTGACCGGCTCTTTGAAGTCGTAGATGCCGTCACGGATGGCCCACCGCCCATCGCCGCGCTCGCAGACGACGGTATCACCGTCCTGGTGAAGCGGTTCGCCGCAGTTCAGACATTTAAACAGTGGCCCATCCAGGGCGGCGGGCGGCGTGTTGCCAGCAGCGATGTTGAGTGTGAATACGCTGGGCGAATAGGGCGCGATCTGTCCGGTCGGCTGCAACAGCCGATCCAGCGCGACCAGCAGGCCAGTCGGCAGCCGTCGCTTGAGTCCCTCCATGCGGAAATACGACAGCGCCAGCCGCCGCCGCGTTTCGAACCCGGCGTCGGCCAGGCAGCGCGCCATCGTGGCCGGGTGGAAGTCAAAATTGAGCGTGACGAATTCGACCGGTTCCGGGGCAAATGGGTTCCAGTCCTGGCGTTTGAGCCAGTAGCGCGCAATGGCTTTGAAGTTGCGCTTGTTGGCATATTCCAGCACGAACGGTGCGCCGGGAGCCAGAATCGAGCGAATCTGCGCCAGCGCGGCAGGCACGTCCGCCATGTGGTGAATCACGCGTTCCATCAAGGTCGCATCACAGCCGCCCTCGGCCAGCGGCAGGTGGTAAATATCGGCAGCGACGTAGAGATAACGACCGCCGGTTCCCAACCGTTCCTGGGCATCCCGCAGCATCGTGCGCGAATAGTCCAGCACGATCACCTGGTCATAGCCGCCGAGTTCGTTGGACATGCGGCCAAACCCTGCGCCCAGGTGCGCGATGCGCCGTCCGTGCGGCGGCAAGAGCTGGCGCAGCGCGGCGCGTTCGGTCAGGTCCTCATAATCGCGACCCTGTCCTTCCCAGAACTCGGTCCGGTAGCCTGATCCTTCATAATCACACAACGGGCGAGATGAGTCGGTCAACGTGTTCCTCCGGCTGGTACGCGGTTCATTGATCGGAGGGCGTGATGATGCCAATGTCCTGAACCGGAGTGGCCGAAGGCAGCGGGACGAATCCATCCGGCTGTCCGGCACCGCCTGAGTCATCGGGCGCGGTCTCGCCGTTTCGCATCACGTCCGTGTTATAGGCTTCGGGCCCCGGCCAGGGGTTCTCGCTGTCTTCGGTTGGTGCCAACAGGTACACGCCTTCACCCTGGATCGCATCGACCACGAAATCCGGCACGTCGCTCCACCTGCCCGGCAGGTTATCCATTGCGCGTACATAGGGTTCAAGCAGGCTGCGCAGGTTGTCAAATGGCGCGTGCAGTTCCGTTTCATTCAGCGGGATCGAGACGTCAACCGGCAGGTTGATCGGGATTTCAGTGTTGACCGGTACCATCATGTTCAACTGGACCGGCAGCACCAGGTCTTTTGGCAGCACAATATCGACCCGCCCGTTGATCACACCCCCACCGCCCGGCAAGGTGAACGTCGCGCTGGCCGCAATTGGCACGTCCTGCGTGAGCACGACATTTGTCTGCTGGTCCAACGGCAGGTCAAACACGACCGGTATCTCGTCGTTCACTTCAATGGTATGGACAATTACGGCTTCGTCCAGCCCAACAAAGTTCCGGTGGAGTCCATCGATCAACGGTTCAAGGATGCCGTTTTTTATCTGGAAGATCTGCATCAGCAGGATGAGCAGAACGATCAACAAGACCACGTTGACGATGAACGAGATCAGGATCGCAACGGTCTTGAAGCTATTCCACCAGACTCTGAATTTGTGCATGGCGCGTCTCCTTGTACGAGCAGCAGTACTGGTATGGGCGGCTGAACGAGCCTGCGCTCATCATAACACTGGCCTTAATGTACGGTCAACTGTTTACCATTCATCTCGCAACGAACACCCCAACCAAAAAGGGCGCGGTGAGCGCGCCCTGTATTGGCCATCGTCGTAACGTGTGGTGGGCCGGTTATAACCCGGCTTCTTTGCGCAAAATGTCGGCTTTGTCGGTTTTTTCCCAGGCAACATCCAGATCGTCGCGGCCAAAGTGCCCGAAGGCGGCCACCTGGCGGAACTGCGGCTTACGCAGGTCCAGATAATGGATGATCGCTGCCGGACGCATGTCGAAGTGTTTGTTGATCAACTCGACGATCTTCTCGTCCGGCACGGTCCCGGTGCCGAATGTCTCGATGGATACCGACAGCGGGTGCGCGACGCCAATCGCGTACGATACCTGAAACTCGAAACGTGATGCCAGCCCAGCCGCAACGACGTTCTTGGCAATATAACGCGCCATGTACGCCGCTGACCGGTCGACTTTGGTGGCGTCCTTACCGGAAAATGCGCCACCGCCATGCCGTGCTACGCCGCCGTACGTGTCCACGATGATCTTACGCCCGGTCAGCCCGGCGTCGCCGAGCGGGCCGCCGACCACAAAACGCCCGGTTGGGTTGACGTAATACTTCGTGTCGTCATCCAGGTATTCTTCAGGGATGATGGGCCGGACTACGTGTTTCAGCACATCTTCACGAATTTGCTCGCTGGAGATTTCCGGCGCGTGCTGGGTTGAGATCAACACGGTGTCTACGCGCTTGGGTTTGCCGTAGGCGTATTCGACGGTGACCTGGCTTTTTCCGTCCGGGCGCAGATAGGGCAGGACGCCATTGCGCCGTACCTCAGACAGCCGCTGAGTCAGTTTGTGTGCCAGCATAATCGAGAGCGGCATCAACTCCGGCGTTTCGTCACACGCGAACCCGATCATCATGCCCTGGTCGCCCGCGCCGGTTGCGTTTAACTCGGCCTCGTTCAGCTCCCCTGAACGTCGCTCAAGGGCCGTGTCGACGCCCTGGGCGATGTCTCTGGACTGTTCTTTGATCGATACGATCACACCACACGTATCCGCGTCGAACCCATATTTGCCCCGCGTGTAACCGATGTCCCGCACGACATCACGCGCGATCGTGCCAATGTCGACATACGTCGACGTCGTGATCTCGCCCATGACCACGATCAGGCCGGTTGTGACCGCAGTCTCACATGCCACGCGTGCCAGCGGGTCATCGACCAGGATCGCGTCCAGCACGGCGTCCGAAATCTGATCGCAGATTTTGTCGGGGTGCCCTTCAGTGACCGACTCGGAGGTGAAGAATAGTTGAGGAGAGGTCATAAAGGTGATGGTACTTTTGTTATTGCTCACGGTAGCTCCTTCTATATGTTGTACTATCTACCCGGTCCGGCATAGAGACACGAGCGCCCCCTGGTACACTCTCCCAGGGGGCGTTATGGCACACAGGTAACCTCAACCTTCGGGCATGTGAGGTGGTGGTCATACGCTCTCATCTTCCAGAAAACCTGACGGAATTGGCACCGTTCTTAGAGAACCTATACCGCCGGGGTTCATCTAGGAGGTTGCCGCGGCTTCACGGGGCCGGTCCCTCTGCCGCTCTGGATAAGAGTGTTACTCCAGGTATGTTGCTTGTTTAGTGCGGGCAATCATACCATCACTTACGGCTGGCTGCCAAAAATTGCCGGGCAGGTGCGCTCTTGCCTGGCTGAGAGATAAGACCGTTTACCAGGCGGCATATTAATGAATAACTAATGCTGAACCGGGGACGAGAATGTTATAATCTTTGCTGGTCGACTGGGTTTGAGTCATCACGTACGCAAAAAGGTTCGCATGGCATCACAATTAGCTTCTGTCCGCGCCGTGATTCTGGACATGGATGGCGTCTTGTGGCGCGCTGACACGGTCCTGCCCGGCGTCGCCGAGTTCTTCGGGTTCCTACAGCAGCGCCAGATCGGGTATGCGCTGGCAACCAACAACAGCACCAAAACGGTGGATACGTATGTCGAACGCCTGAACAGCTTTTCGATTCCGGCAGGGCCGAAGCAGGTGATTACGTCGGCGGTGGCAACCGGTGATTACATCAGCCGTCACTTTCGTCCCGGCATTCCCGTATACATCATTGGCGGCGAGGGCATTCGCCGTGAGTTGGCCGAGCGTGGTTATCCTGAAGATTCGCGGCTGGCCGAGATCGTGGTGGTCGGCATGGATTTCCAGGTGTCGTATGAAAAGCTAAAAGCCGCCACGTTGTTGATCCGGGGTGGGGCGCATTTCATCGGCACCAACGGCGATCGCACGTTTCCCACGCCGGAAGGTTTGATCCCCGGCAATGGCAGCATTCTGGCATCGATTCAAACGGCGACTGATGTCGAACCGGTTATTATCGGCAAGCCCGAAACGGCCATGTTCGATGTCGCATTGGAGCACCTGGGAACTGTCGCCGCCGAGACATTGATGATCGGCGACCGGCTGGAAACCGATATTCTTGGCGCGCAGCGGGCCGGGCTGCAAACAGCGCTGGTGCTGACCGGCATTACCAGCGCCGACGAGACGCACGCTGCCAGCATCCAGGCGGATTATGTGTTTGATGGACTGCCGGATTTACGCACGGCCTGGATGGCCGCGCTCGAATCCGTGCGTGACTGAGTTATCGTCTTGAACATGAGTATGTGGAGCAGGCTGATGAAATTGCGTTCTCCTCTTGTGCGTTTGACGACGCTGGTATTTGCGGGGGCGTTGGTTGTGGGATTACTGGGAGTGATGGGCATGCAGGCTCTGGCCCAGGGCGATTCGCCATCCCAGACGCCCTATCCAACTCACACCCCGTACCCGACCGGCACGCCGTATCCTACCTTCACGCCGCCACCTGCCGCCGGGACGTCCGGCGAAACCGGCGAGCCACAAGTGCAGTCGGACGTGGTGTGGACGGTTGATAACATGACCTTCACCAGCCATTACCCGTCAGGATTCGCCTTCTCGGCAGAGATTCACAGCAGTGCCGGGCCGGTTGTACGCGGGCGTGTGGTGTGGTCCCACGCGCCAGGCACGCAGCGCAGCCGCCCGGTCGAGGTGAATCCTGAAACGGGTGTGGTGACGGCGTCATGGGAAGTCGGCGTTGGCGAGTCGATCCCGCCCTGGGTCGGGATCACGTATTTCTGGGATGTTGGCGACTCCGAAGGCAACTCGTTTAAGACGGAGCCGCAATACGTGGAATACGAAGACACGAGTCACGAATGGATTCGCACTGAAAGCGAAGACATTATCGTTTTCACCGAGGAATTGCCGGAAAATGTGAATCAACTGACGATGGATGCGATGGCTGAGCAGCGCCCAACGTACCAGGCCGCGTGGGGCGGGCTGCTGCCGTATAAGCCGCGCGCGATCCTCTTTGGCAACCATGACGCGTGGCTCGAATGGCGCGTCGGCCTGAGCAACCCGCGTGTGATCGGCCAGACATCGGATGACTGGGGTGGAACCGCGCAGGTTGTTTCGGGCGGCGACCTGGTTGATCTGGCCTATGGGACAGTGCTGCATGAGGTCGCACATCTGTACCAGGCATCGTTCACGATCATGCCGGCGGGCACCTGGCTGATCGAAGGGGACGCCACATTTTTTGAGTTGAACCAGCAGTACGATTACCTGGCGTCAGTGCGTGATCTGGCAGCGAGTGGCAAGCTGCCCGTGTTGCTGCAAGGGACCGGGCCGGGTGTCAGCGGGCAAAACGCACGCCGGGGTTACGACGTCGGTTATACGTTTATCCTGTGGCTGGTTGACAACTACGGGCTGGAAGGTCACCGCCAGTTCATCGAGTTGCTGGATACCGGCATAGGACGTAATCAGGCGCTCGAGCAGGTAACCGGCCTGACGGTTGACGAGATCGAAAGCCGGTGGCGGGTCTGGTTAGGGGCGTCAGCAGTTCCACCAACGTTGATTCCAACCCCGACGATGATCGTGTTTCCCACGCCGACGCCGTTTTCGTTTGGCAACTGACATCACTTCCTTACCGTGACCACGAAAAGCGCCTCGGCCCGTCAGGCTGGGGCGCTTTCGTATTGTGACGCGGCGCGGGCTGGTCTGCTGCCAGGATTCAGGCATAATAGAAGTATGAGTGGAAGTCGTATGAAGGCGAGAGGGGGAGAGTAGGGTCCTATGCAGATCAAATATACCCGGCACATCACAGGGTGGCTGCTGGTCGTCGCGCTGCTGGTCAGTGCTGTGCTCCCCCTACAGGGCGCTCATGCCCAAGATGGCGACGAGCCGGATACCGGGCGCATTTTTGGCTACCGGACCGAGACGATTTTCCCGGCTGCGATCCGGTTTGTCGTGGGGCTAAATGCCCGGCTTGAGGAGATCGAATCGGCTGTGTTGGTAGTACGCCAGGGCGGCACGTTCGAACGGACCTTTACGCTGGACCCGGCGCTAACCCAGATTGCCGATCAAAGCACCGACGTGGTAACCCAGTTAGCTTACGTGTGGGACCTGGCCGATACACCGGTTCCGCACCTGTTTGAGGCGGTCAGTTTTGAGTGGTTGGTCACGACGGCGGACGGCGAGCTTTCGCGGGCCTCCGGCCAGTTCATATTTGTTGACGATGCGCCTGATTTGTGGCAAAAAGCTGGGCAGCCGCCGCTCGTACTGCACTGGCTGAATCCGGTTTTGGCGGGCGATACCATGCGCGACGAACTGCTGCCGGTCCGGTCGCTGCTGGTGCACTATACCCAGGTGTCGCCCCGCTTCGAGTTTGCGATCTACGATCCCCAGGTGCGTTTATGCGACGAGGAAATATCACCCGACACGGGCGAGACGATTTCAGTCGTCGTCGGGCGCGACACCGGCGGTCAGTACCCGTGTTCGCCCGCGCTGTACCGGCAGTTGTATGCGGCGACCGGCATCATTTTTGTGCAGCGCCAGACATTTGGCTATTCGGAATTGCAGGACACGCTGATTCACGAGATGACGAGCCAGACCTATGAACAGGTCTGGGGCGGTACGCTGGTTCCGGCGTGGTTCGGCGCGGGGCTGGGAGCCTTGCTCCGGCTGCACCCGGATATCGCCGCCCTGGATGTGATACGTGATGTCGCGCGCACAGACACTCTGCTGGATTTTTCTGTCCTGGCGGCCAGTCTGCCGGACGATACGCCGTACCAACAGCGCGCGTTGTGGGAGCGAGAAAGTTATCTGTTGGTGTTATACCTGGCCGACCGCTACGGTATGGATGCGCCGTTTGAGATGGCACTGGATATCACCCGGCAGCCAGATGGATTCGAGGGGGCGCTGCATGCGCTAACCGGCGGTGATCTGGCGGCGCTGTGGTCGGATTGGCTGCGCTGGCTGTTTGGCGATTCAGCAGCAAGCGCTGTAGGTTGGACCCCATACACTGCTACGACGCCCACGCCGACTGTGATCCCGACGGCTACTGTGCTGCCGCCGACATCGACGCCGATCAATACACCACTGCCCACGATGATACCAACTTCGACCTTCCTGGCGGACCAGCCGCCAACCGTGAACGTACAGCGTGTCACGGCGACGCGTTTTCCTACGACGACCAATACCCCGCTGCCGCCCGGCAGCCTGCCGACGGCCATCGCCCGAACGCCCGTGCCATCCGCCAGCGAAGGTCAGGGCGATTCCAATGCCTTGATAACCGCCGGATTGATTGGATTGGTTGTAGTCGGCGTTGGGATGCTGTTGGTGGGTGCCTGGATGATGGTGCGGCGACGTGATTAAGTTTACCGGGAGACAGTGTGCAGAAAAAGCCGATCTATGATTTTTCGTCAGACGAACTGGCTGCCATGCTGGGCGTATGGCAGCAGCCCGCTTACCGCGCGCGGCAGGTATGGGAATGGCTCTACCAGCACAAAGTCACCAGCTTTGAGGCCATGACGAATCTGCCTCTAGCTCTGCGCGAGCGGCTGGCGGACGAGTTCACTATTGGCGGGATGCAGCCGGTCGCAGAGCTTCATTCCACCGATGGACAGACCGTCAAGCGGTTGTGGCGTCTGCCCGATGGGCAGATGATCGAAAGCGTGTTGATGGAATATGACGGCAACCGCCGGACAGCGTGTATCAGCACGCAGGCGGGCTGCGCGATGGGCTGTGTGTTCTGCGCTACCGGCCAGATGGGTTTTGCCCGCCATTTGACTGCCGGGGAAATCGTCGAACAGGCCATCGTATTCGCTCGCCAGTTGGAAGCGCAGGGCGAGCGGTTGAGCAACGTGGTGCTGATGGGCATGGGCGAGCCACTGCACAACTATGAGGCGACGCTCGAAGCGATCCAGCGCTTGAATGATGAAGCCGGTCTGAATATCGGGCAGCGGCATATCACACTGAGTACGGTCGGATTGGTGCCGGCCATTCACGACTTCGCCGCTGAGCGGGCTGTAGAGGTCGCTGACCGCCTTGACCGA
>CAYMTN010000001.1:0-64485 GCA_964393335.1 uncultured Anaerolineaceae bacterium | reverse complement strand
AAACTGCCGCCAGTGGCGCGGCGAGATCATCATGGCGTGCTGCGATCCGATGTCGTCGCCGGTCCAGATCATATCCACGCCCATCTCGACCAGTTTTTTGGCGGCGGCCAGGTGATAGCGGTACGGAATCTCTAGAATGGCGTGAGCGCGATCCGGGTCCAGGACAAAATCCATCATCATTTGTTCCAGCCCGCGCAGCGCCCAGGCTGTCTCAAAAATAGTCGTGACGGTCACGCCCACGATCCAGTATTCGGCCTGATACGTGCGAATCACGGACGCCGCTTCGTCATACAGACCGGGCCGGTTGGGATCGGGCGGCTGGTAGGAGACAATCGCCGCATCGTCAGCCAGGGGATGGCCGGCTATTTCCGTATAACGACCCGCACCGAACGGCGTTTCGTAGGGGTGCGAACGCCAGCCAACACCCCACTCATCGACATAACTGCCCGCCTCTTGATAATACGAATTCGCCCACCCAACCGACGTAAGCAGCATGTCTTCACCCAGCGCCCGCTCAATTTCATAGGTGTTGCCGCCGCCGTGCGGGTTGTGCTCCTGCTGCCCGTTAATCGCCATATCGGCCCGCAGCCGGTCGGCGAATTCCGGCGTGAAGCTGACCTGCATCGGGCAGCGATCCGCCCGCTCGTGATGCAGCACAGCCAGTATTCGATCACGATGTTTCACAATCATCCTCCCGTGAATTCATTGATGGTGCGAGATCCAGGTTGCCAAGACACTGCCAACCCGTGCAGACAGGGTGCCAGTGAGAAAGAATACAGGACGGGTCAGGCGTGACCGTCGTAACTCATGATGCAGTGTACGGCGGCGGCCAGCGCGTCTTTCAGGCTGTAAAAATACTGGCGGCGGCTGATGCTCAGGCGCTCGATGATCACTTCAACCGGCAGGTCTTCGACATACGTAAGGTACAGCACGTCATAGTACCGTTTGGAGCGGGTCTGGTCGCCTTCTTTGGTGCGCACGGCGTCGATGGTATTCAACAGAATCTGTTGGAGTTCCTGGCCGCGTGTGGCGGGGTGGACTTCTTCACCGGGGATCGCGGTGGCGAACAACCAGCCTGCCAGTGCCGACCGGCCCAGGACGATTTCGTCCCACAGGTGGCGGAAGGCTTCGCGCGTGTGGCGCAGGAACCAGCCGCTGTCCAGCAGCCAGGCGTCTTCTAACGGCACGGCGATCTGGCGCGTGAGTTCTTGCAGCCGGGCGGCAGTCGCCTCGTTGAAGACATTCCCATACGGGCTTTGCAGCTCAAGGATACCAGCCAGGCGGTTCCCGCGCAGAATGGGCACCGCGATCACCGATTTTAAGTCCTCGTGCAGCGCATCGACCCGCAGGCTGTCTTCCTGGTGCAGATCGTTCAGCCAGATCGCGGTGCGCGTCTGTTCGACCTGCTTGGCGATATGCTGGGACCGGCTGATGATCGTGCGGTCGTCCAGGGACGTGCCCTGTTTGATCAGCTCACCGGTTTCACGATCTGCCAGGTACAGGCGCACATGCTCACACGCAAAATGCTGTTTGATCGTGCGGCGGAGATCGGCATACAGGTGCATCAGGTACGAATCGCCGTCTGCCGGTTGTTCGGTACGGATGGGCGGCGGCGTGGTTTCCTGCGCTTTGCGGCGCTCAGCGTCCGCCAGTGCGGCCAGCAAAATCAACGCCCCGACGACTGCCGTGCTCCACAAGGGCGAGACGTTCAGAATACCCAGGCCGGTATCGACCATGATCAACATCAGCACGCCCAACAGCGACCCCCACGCGCTGCCGCTGCCGCCGCGCAGGCTGGCCCCACCGATCACCACCGCCGCAATCGAGATCAGTGGGTAACTTTCGCCGTTGGTATACGCGCCGGTTTCGATGCGCGACATCAACAGAATCCCGGCGATCCCGGCCAGCAGGCTGCTAAAGACGTACACATACGTTTTGTAACGGGCCACGTTCACGCCGGACATCCGCGCGACCGTTTCGTTGCTGCCGATGGCATAGGCGTAGCGTCCCAGCTTGGTATTCCGCAAGATATACCACAACCCGGCAAATACCAGGAACATGAGCAGCACCGGCACCGGGCGCGCCGACGACCCGATCCGCCACAGCCAGGCGAATTCGCCATGCGGCACGGGGATCGGCGCGGCGCGGCTGTACACCAGCGCCAGCCCCTTGACCAGACTCAGCGTGCTGAAGGTCACGATAAACGGCGAGAGATGGCGGTGCGTGATCAGCCAGCCTTGCATCCACCCGATAGCTGCCGCGACCATCAGCGCGACGCTGATGGCCAGAAACGGCGGGAGCGTGATCGTGTTGCCAGCCAGCATGAGCTTGGCCGCGACGATGCTGGTCAGGCCGGCCACCGACCCCACCGAGAGATCGATCCCGCCGGTGATGATGACCAGCGTTTGCCCGGCCACCACAATCCCCAACGGGGCGGCATGCATCAAGATCAACAAAATGTTATTCGTGGACGTGAAGTTTTCCGATGACAGCGAAAAGACCACGATCAGCGCCACGAAAATGATCACCTGCGCGTACTTGCGCAGCAGGTGCAGCGTCTGAGTGTGCTGCGCGGCCAAACCTGTCCAACGCGTGGCCAGGCGTCGGTTAAGCGTCACGCTGGCCTCCCTGTGCATAACGCAACACAGTTTGCTCGTCCGCCTCGCCATGCGCCAGCGTGCAGATCGTTCGCCCTTCGTGCAGCACCAGGAACCGGTCACACAGCCCCAGGATTTCCGAGATGTCGGCGCTGACCATCACGATCCCGATGCCGTGCCCGACCAGATCGTCCATCAACCGGTAAATCTCCCTTTTGGCCCCGATGTCAATGCCCTGCGTTGGCTCGTCACACAACAAAATACGCGGGCCGGTGGCCAGCCATTTCGACAATACGATCTTTTGCTGGTTGCCGCCTGACAAAAACCGCGTCTTAAAATCCGGGTGCGGCGTTTTGATGCGTAACTCGCGGATGAAATAATCGGTGACTTCCGCTTCCTGGGAATGGTCGATCAACGGCCCTGGCGATTCGCTTTCGAGCGAGGCCAGCGTGATATTCTCTGCAATCCCCATTTCGAGCACCAGCCCCTCACGCTGGCGATCTTCGGTTAGCAGCCCCACGCCATGCCCGATCGCATCCTGGGGCGAGTTGATTTTTACCAGGTGCTGGTGAATGTAAAACTGGCCCTCATCAACCGACTCCATGCCGAAAATCGCGCGCAGCAGCGCGGTGCGGCCTGATCCCACCAACCCGGTGATGCCCAGAATCTCGCCCGCGTGCAGCGTGAAATCGATATCCTCAAACACGCCGTAGCGCGTCAAACCTTGCACGCGCAGCAGTTCCTCGCCGGGTTTCGTCGAACGGCGCGGGAAACGATCAACCAGGTGGCGGCCCAGCATGGCCGTCGTCAAACTGTCCAGCGTCGTTTCGGCCATGTTAACCGTCTTGACGACCCTGCCCTCGCGTAGGATCGTGGCCCGGTCACACAGGTGCCGGACCTCTTCCAGCCGGTGACTCACAAAAATGATGGTCACCCCCTGCTCGTTGAGCGTTTTCAGCACCTTAAAAAGATCGCGCGTCTCAAATTCCGTCAGGCGCGTGGTGGGTTCGTCCATCACCAGCAGCCGCGCGTTGTAATGCAGCACCTTGATCACCTGCACCATTTGCTGGTGCGCCACCGACAGCGAACTGACCGGCGTCCAGGGCGAACATTGCAGCCCGACCCGGTCCATCAGCGCCTGGGTGCGGCGGTAAATCTCCTTCCAATCGATGATCGGCAGCGCGGGATGCTGGGGTTCGTTGCCCAGGAAGACGTTTTCCGCGATGTTCAGTTCGGGCAGCACGTTCATTTCCTGGTAGAGAATACCCACGCCCACTTTCTGAGCGTCATGCGGTGACGTAAACTGCTGCTTTTGCCCGAAGAGGCGCAGTTCGCCGGACGTCGGGGGATATACCCCGGCGATGATCTTGGCTAACGTGGACTTACCCGCCCCGTTTTCACCCACCAGGGCATGAATCTCACCCTGGATGACCGCCAGGTTGATATCTTCGAGCGCCGTCACACCTGGAAACCGTTTGCTGATATGGTCCAGTTCGAGAATAACCGAAGCTTCGTGCGTCACAGATTCTTCCAGGCACTAGGTTGTCGCGTGTGGGGTAATTCTGGCTCACGTTACGCGGATTTACAACCAGACACATCCCCCAGACACAACATAGGCTGTGCGCACGCGGCGGCACAGCCTATGGGTTTTCACGATGGACGGGGCGGTCAGGCCGCCGGTTCGAAGTTGTCCAAAAACGTCAGGATCGGATTCGCAGCCGTCAGACCTAAGCCACAGGCGCATATTTTGCGGATCGTCTGGCCGAGTTTTTTCATGTTGCGCAGCTCTGCCGGGTCTTCAATGCCGAGGTTGATCCGGTTGAGCAGGCTCAAGAACTGCTTGGTTCCCAGGCGGCATGGCGCGCATTGGCCGCACGTCTCGTGGACGAAAAAGCGAGCCAGGCTTTCGAGCACCTCCCACAAGTTCACCGTCTCGTTGAAAACCATCAACGCACCCGACCCGATCGGCACGTTGAACGGGCGCAGATGCTCGTGAGTGAGCGGGGTATCGAGCCGGTCCGGGGGCAAAAAACCACCCGCTGCCCCCCCGATCAAAACAGCCTGCGGCTTGCCGTTGAAGCCGCCGCCGAACTGCTCGATCAAGTCCCGGACGGTCAAGCCCAGCGGCGCTTCGACTACGCCCGGCTGGTTGACATGCCCGCTCAAGCAGAACAGCTTGAGGCCCACCGAGTGTTCGGTGCCCCACTGCCGGAACCATTCACCGCCATGCGTGATCAGGCTTGGCACGACCGCCAGCGTTTCGACGTTGTTGATCGCGGTCGGTTTGCCGAACAAGCCCTGCCGGGTCGGGTACGGGGGCTTGCTGCGAGGCTGCCCGCGCGCGCCTTCGATGGCTTCGAACAGCGCTGTTTCCTCGCCGCAAATATACGCCCCGGCCCCATGCCGCACCTCGACATGGAAGTCATAATCGGTGCCGAGGATATCCGCCCCAAGCAAACCCTCGCCGTACAACTCGTCCAACGCGTCCTCGACTACAGCCGTCGCCGATGGATACTCGCCCCGGATGAAGATATACCCTTCGTGTGCCCCAATGGCGTACGCGCTGAGGATCAACCCCTCGATGACCCGAAACGGGTTGCCCTCCATCAACGCGCGGTCTTTGAACGTGCCCGGCTCTGACTCGTCGAAGTTGCACACGGCATATTTCGTCTCACCGGGGGCCTGGCGTGCCAGTTCCCATTTTTTGCCAGCCGGAAAACCGGCCCCGCCGCGCCCGGTCAACCGGGAGTCCGTCACTTCTTCGATCACCTGTTCGGGCGTCATCTCATACAGGGCTTTTTCCAGCGCGGCAAAAGCCCCCTCGTTGCGATGCGCATCGAGATCGGTTGGCGCGAGTCTGCCAATCGGGGCGGTCAAATGACGCGGCTCACCGCTCACGTGGATATGCGGCGGCTGAGCCTCTCCACGCAGCATGGCGGGCACGTCGCCGAGCGAGATATTGACCTGGGCCTGCTGGTTGACCAGCACAGCAGGAGCCTGATCACACAGCCCCAGGCAGGATGCCTCGTAGACGCTCTTACGCCCGTCGGCGCTGGTCATCCCCGGCTCTCGCACGCCGGTATGCCGGCAGGCTTCTTCAAGCACATCCATCGCACCGGACATGGTACACACCGGCCCCGTACACACCAGGCAGTGTGTCTCGCCAACTTCCTCCAGCGTGAACATGTCATAAAACGTTGCTACGCCGTACACCTTGTTCAACGGGATGTTGAGTTTATCGGATACATACGTCAATAGATCCCTGGATAAACATCCAAACACCTCTTGCGCCGTGATGAGCACTTCCACAAGACCGTGCTTCTGGTAGTCGAAGCGCTTCATGGTGTGTTCTACTGCTGCAAGACGTTCGTCCTGGCTGAGCTGACTGCTGGTGTTCCTTGTGGTTGCCATGTCGTTGACCCTCGTATTAAGTATCTATCCGTCTATTGCTCTCGCAGGGAGCTGCTTGCCGCGCCCGGCTAATGTACGGATAGGTTGTAAAGAACCTACGTGAGGTACGGGGCGAGTTAAACGGTTCGGGCCATGTCCAAAAAACCTGATAGTTGCATTAATTACATAGTTGCCCGCTACCCTAACGATACGACGGGCTTCTGTTGGAGATAAGTGAAGAACATCACAAATATCATCAAACTTCTCTATAGAAATCTATAAACGATCTCTATAACGACCGGTTGTTGAAGACAAAAACAACCCGTTCGCCGCTTCTTGACGAGGCCATTTTGCCCGCGAGTGCTTCCATTTAGCCCCAAATAGCCTTAAGATCAGATACAAGTAAGATGGAGAATGGACCCATGCTCGACCTGACAAAACTCCATTCCTTTGTTCATGTGGCGCAGAACAAGAGCTTTTCCGAGGCCGCCGTACAGTTGAACGTGACCCAACCCACGATCAGCCATCATGTCAAAATGTTGGAGATCGACCTGGGCGTCGAGTTGTTTGACCGATCCGGTGGCGGACTCCGCCTGACGGAAGCGGGCAGCTTGCTGCTGCCGCGTGCCCGCAAGCTGGTCCGCGAAGCGATTGAAGTCCGGCAGATGATGGAGTCACTTGAGGCCCGGATCGTCGGCCAGCTCCGGGTCGCGTGCAGTACGACCGCCGGAAAATACATCACACCCCAGTTTGCCGGGCGTTTTCATGACCGCCACCCCGACGTCAATATTGCGATCCTGAAATGCGCGAGTCCGCTGGTCGTGCCGTGCCTGCTCAAAGAAGAGGCGGATGTCGGGGTCGTCAGTTACGATGCATGCGGACAGGGTATGGAATGTCAGGAATTTTTCAGCGACCACATCATTTTTATCGTCCCGGCCAAACACCCCTGGGCATCGCGCCCGCGTATACTCCCCTCGGAATTGTTGGAGATTCCCATGATCATCCGCGAGCCAACATCGGGCACGCGGCACGCGTTGATCGCGGAATTGGGCAAACACAGCATCACCCTCGACGATCTGAACATCTTTCTGGAAGTCAGCAACGCGGAGGCCATTGTAAAGGTGGTCGAAGCGGGGTTTGGTGCGGCATTTGTGTCACGGCTGGCAGCCGCATGGGCGTTGGCAGACGGCGCTGTCGTGCAAATCCTGGTCGACAATTTCGACCTGCGCCGCACGATTTACCTGATCAAACCAGAGGTCCACAAAACGAACCGCGCAATTGAAGCATTCTGGGGATTCATGCACGATCCGTCGAATGCCGATCTGCTGCGCATCGCCGGGCGGTAATACCGGGGGCCGCCGGTCAGCGCCTGGCCGCCGACACGATCCGCCGGGCCAGTTGGCCCCCCAGGATCGCCAAACCATCGACGATCAGGTAGCGATTGGCGGACCGGTCAAAGAGCACATTCGCCTGCGGTGGGAACCCATCTTCGTCATCACCCAACCAGTACACAACGGCCAGCCAGATGCGCGGCAATGCCTGAAACTCATACGCGGCGTCGCCAAACCCGATGAGCGTCCGGCCACCAGCGGCGCGTGCCCCGCGCTTGAATGCGTCCAGGTCATCGCCCAACGCGCGGGCCAGCAGCCCGCCGCTGTACCCGGTAAACGCCTGGTGATAAAACAGGCCCTGAGGCAGTTCGCGGAACGCGATCCAGTCACCGGCGCGCGGCGTCCCGTCGGCGGCCAGCAGGTAAGCCGTCACGAGCGCCTGAATCATCGTCGGGGCGTCATCCCCGCCAGCGGTCAACACGCGGTAGCCGGGCACCTGCACCGCCAGCGGCGTCTGCAAAAGCGCCAGCGATAACACCCCCCCACCGGAATCTGCCGGTTCCCAGTCTGCGCCGCTGTTTTGCGCCACATAAAACGGATCGCGGTTGCGCAGCGCGTCGCGCTGGCCCTCCATCCGCGCTTCCATCGAGCGTGCCCAGTGTTCTATACTGTCTTGCGGTTGGCGCTGCACGGTTCCGCCCTCACTCCAATCCCCACACGCGCACGGTGCCATCGGCGCTCATCGACGCCAACGCGGTCCCATCCGGCGACCACCGCACCTGCTCAACCCGGTCCGTATGGCCGGTCAACTGCCCGATCATCTGGCCGGCGCTGGTCCACAACCGGATCGTACCATCGTCGTGCGCGGTCGCGAACAGTCCGCCCGCCGGGCTAAACGCGAGATCGAGCACGTCTTGCGCGCCGCCCAGCCCATACGCCACCTGCCCATCCGCCGCGTACCATACGCGCGTTTCACCATACCGGTAGCTGGTGGCGATCAACGCGCCATCCGGCGACCACGCGACATGATCGGCGCTGGCCTGCCATGTCAGGGAGGCTGTACCCGCCGCCACGTCCCATACCCACACGGAGTCGCTGCCGACCGACACCAGATACGTCCCGTCCGGCGACCAGGCGATATCCGTCACTTGGCCATGATGTCCCTCAAACATGCGCAGTTGCGTTCCGGTTGCCGCGTCCCACACGCGCACCGTACGATCCGAACTGCCGGAGGCCAGCAGCGCACCGCCCGGCGACCAGGCCAGGCTGGTGATCGAGTCCGAATGTCCGGCCAGGTCACGGCCAAATGTGCCGCTGGACACGTCCACCAACCGGATCACGTCTTGCGTGCCACCAACGGCCAGGCGCGTCCCGTCCGGTGACCAGGCCATCGCGTTGACGGTGTACAGGTTGTACTCGACGCGGACCGGCTCGGCGCTGAAGTCGGCGGTATCGTACAGCCACACCCCCGGCGTATCGGACACCGCCAACCGCGCCCCATCCGGCGACCAGGCGATGGCATCGACCCACGGCCAATCCCGCTGCAAGCGCGCGATCTGCGCCAGGCTGCCCGCGTTGGCCTCCGTGATCACGTCCCGGCTGGCCGGTGGCAGCGGCGGCACAGACTCGGCGGGCAGCGGCACCAACGCGCCAACCGCGCCAGCGATCCCCCAGACGCGCACGGTGGCGTCCGCGCTCATCGAGGCAAACCGCGCGCTGTCAGGTGCCCACACGATACTCACAACCCGGTCTGTGTGGCGCTCCAGGCGCTGAAGCTCGCGCCCGGAAGCGGCGTCGATCAACCGTATACTGCCCGCTTCGTCACCCGCCGCCAACAGAGTCCCATCCGGGCTGAAGGCGACGCTGAGCACGCGGTCTGACCCGCCCAACGAATACACGACTGCGCCCGTGCGCACGTCCCAGACGTGCGTCTCGCCATACGGGTAAGACGCCACGATCAACGATCCGTCCGGCGACCACGCGACACGCTCCGCCCGATCCCCTGACACCTGCGTCACGTCGCCGGTCGAAACCGTCCAAATCCGCACGCCATCGCTGCTCACGGACACCAACTGGGTGCCATCCGGCGACCACGCCAGATCATCCACGTCCCCCGAGTGCCCTTCCAGCAAACGCACTTCGCCGCCGGTCGCCGGGTCCCAAATGCGCACCGTCCGGTCGCCGCTGCCGGTCGCCAGCAGGGACCCATCCGGCGACACCGCGATACACAGAATATGGCCCGCATGGCCTTGCAGGTCGCGCCCAAAGGTACCGCTGTTCACGTCCACGATCCGGACTACACTCTCCGATCCGCCAACGGCCAGCCGCGTGCTGTCCGGGGACCAGACCATCGCGTTGACCGAATACAGGTTGTAGTCGACGTGGCGCGGCTCGCGGTCGAAGTTGGCCGTATCATACAGCCAGACTCCCGGCGTATCCGACACCGCCAACAACGTCCCATCCGGCGACCAGGCGATGGCATCGACCCAGGCCCAATCGCGCTGCAAACGGGCCACCTGCACCACCTGCGCCGCGCTGTCCAGGGTAATCGGCGTCAGCGGCGTGGGCGTGGGCGTCGGGGTGGGCGTGTCGGTCGGCGTAGACGTGAGCGTAGGGGTCGGCGAAGAGGTCGCGGTCGGCGTCAGCGTAGGGGTGGCACTGGGCGTCACCGTCAGGGTGTAGGTCGCGGTCGGCGTCAATGTAAAGGTAGCACTGGGCGTCACCGTCAGAGTATACGTGGCGGTCGGCGTGGGCGTATAAGTGGGCGTGCCGGTTGGCGACGGGGTGGCGGTCGGCGTGGGCGTATCGGTCCAACTGGCGGCGGTCACCGTCTGCATGGCGATCAGCATCTGGACGCGGTAGGTCGCCGTCATGTTCGGCGTCTCCGTCGCGGTCGGCGTTTCCGTCGGAGTCGCGGTCGGGGTGGGCGTCCACTGGCTGGCGGTCGCGCTGAGGTCCAGCCAGACCTGCGTTTCGATCGGGATGGACGGCGTCGGAGTCGGAACCGGGCGGGTTGCGGTCGCGGCGGCGGTCGCGGGCGGACGGGTTACGACCGGCGTAATGGTCGGGGCGGCGGCGGTCGCGGTCTGCATGGCGATCATCGTTTCCGCGCGGTCGGTTGCGGTTGTGTCCGGCGTTTCCGTCGCGGTCGGCGGCGGGGTGGGTGTCCACTGGCTGGCGGTCGCGCTGAGGTCCAGCCAGACCTGCGTTTCGAGCGGGATAGACGTGAGGGCAGCGCCAGCCATTTCGACCTGCGTGGCCGGCCCGGTCAGCACGACATACGGAGTCGGGGCCGGAGGGGTCACAGTCGCCGGTTCGGACGCCGTCGCTGTTGGCCTTTCCGGCGGAGTCGCCGTCGCGGATAGAGGTTCCGGGGTACGCGTCGGCTGCTCCGGCACAACTGCCGCTTCGACAGCCGTTGGCGACCCGGCTGCAAGGGTCGCGGTCGAAAGAGTCGCCGTTGCCTGGGTTGCTGTCGCCTGGCCGAGCGCGGTGGCGGTCCCGCCGTCCTTGCCGTTCTGCCCCAGCGCCAGCAGGATGATCACGACCAGCGCGACGAGCGCGGCCCCCGCCGCCGCCAGCACCGGCCACCGGGATTTTACCTCTCCCCGGACGGTGCGCTGACGGTCGCGCGTGGCGGAACCGCCCGCGCGCGGCGGCACTGCCGGGCGGGTCGGACGGATCGGGGCAGTGAAAAAACTCGTCGTGTCCCCGGCGCGCGCCGGGATCGCCTGTTCAAACGACTGGACAAACGCGGTCACCGTCGGGAAACGATCCGCTGGCGCTTTCGCCATCGCGCGCCCCAACACGAGCGCGACATCGTCCGACAGGTCGGAGCGGTAGACGTGCGGCGGCGCGGGTGTTTCGCTGATGTGCTGGTACATCAAGCCATGTGGCGTTTCCGCGTCAAACGGCACGTGCCCCGTCACCAACAGGTACGTCATCACGGCCAGCGCATACTGGTCGGCGGCGGGCGTGATCAGCTCGGCCCGCCACTGCTCCGGCGGCATAAAGAGCGGGGTGCCCAATACGACTCCGGTCGTCGTGATCGCCTTGGTCGCGGCCAGCAGCTTGGCGATACCGAAATCGACCAGGTACGCGTTACCTTGCGTGTCAAACATCACGTTGCTGGGTTTGATGTCGCGGTGAATGACGTTCTGGCTGTGGGCATAATCCAGCGCGCTGCCTAACTGTCCAAGCAGCCGCACGACGTCCCCCAGCGACGGCAGTTGACCCGGCTGCTCTGTCAGGCGCTGCATCAGCGTGCCGCCCGTCAGCAGCCGCATGACCACGTACGTGATGTTGCCTTCCGCCCCGTAATCGTACACGGGGACGATGTGGGCGTGCTCCAACGTGGCTGCCGTGCGGGCCTCACGGCGGAACCGCTCAAGAAAGGTCGCATCTCGCGCCAGTTCCGGCGTGATGACTTTCACCGCTACGGCGCGCGTCAACGACGCCTGGTAGGCGCGGTAGACGGCTCCCATGCCGCCTACGCCCAGCAGTTCCTTTAGCTGGTATCCCCCTAACATCTGTCCGGCTAGATCTTGAACGCCCATATCGTTTGCCCCATCAGCACTATCCGGCATAAGATTCAGTGTCACTTAGTATAGGCTCTATCAACGCGAGCGACTAGCGTACCAACTGCCGGGCAGCATCGTTGCCCCGTCGCGGCTGCCGTCTGCACTCAGTGTACGCCCAGAAATGGATTTTCCATTCACTTACCACTCGATTCCAATTCGGTGCCCATGTTAACGGGGCGCGTTTTCCCGTACCCTGATACCAAACCAGCGGAGGGAGGAATTTATGGAAGGCTTATTACCCAAACTGAAAGTGACCGGCCCGCTCGGCGAGCGCTTCGAGATCGAGCTAACCAAAGACCGCATCACGATTGGGCGGTTTGCCGAGTTCAACGACGCCGGGCTGGAGCCGGACCCGCAGCAGCTCGTGACGCGTAAAGCGCACTGCGTACTCGAACGCAGCGCGGATGTGTGGTGGGTCATCGACAACGGCAGCGTGAACCGCACGTTTATCCGGCGCGGCCAGCACGTCGAGGTTATCCAGGGCCGCGCCCCAATTCATGATGGGGATGCGATCCGGATTCTGGGCATGTTGTACGAAAATGACGAACCGGGATACTGGGAACTGGTTTTCCGCGACCCGCTGCGTACGAACCGCGTCATCGACGACCCGCACACCGCGTATCTCGAATACGACTGGGTCCAGGCGCGGCTGTTCCGCATCGAGGGATCGCACCGGTACGAGATCGAAGCGCTGCGTCCGCAGGAGCATAAGCTCGTGCGGTACATGGACCAACGCAACCGGGCGAACGGCAACGTAGCCGTAATGTGCAGCTACGAGGAACTGATCACGGCGGTATGGGGCGACGAGCCGAATCACATCGAGTCCGAGATCAACCACCTGGTATACGGCCTGCGCCAAAAAATCGAAATCGACCCCGGCGATCCGCAGTTTTTGCAGTCGGTGCGCGGGCTGGGTTATCGCCTGGATACGCGCCCCACAGCCTAGTTTTACGGGCAACCCGCCGCCAGCACGCCGCCGCGCCACTATGGCGTTGACGCCGCCGGGAAGCCTTTGTTTGACTTCCCGGCGGCGCTGTTATGGCATACAATAAAGGAAGAATCGGCCAGTACATGATTCATTAAGGTATAGGCGGCCACAATGGCGCGCTCGTCCAGAAACCCCTGCCCGCACGCGTCAAAATCAACGGCCTGAGGATATTATGACTCGCGATGTCATCCACGTTCTGCTCATCGAGGATAACCCAGGCGATGCCCGACTCATCCAGGAAATGCTGGCGGAAACAGCGGGGCAGCCCATCGAACTGGCGACGGCTGGCAAACTAACCGGCGGCGTCAGCTACCTGGGCGCGAACCGGGTTGACGTCGTTCTGCTGGATTTATCGCTGCCGGACAGCCGGGGATTGGACGCGCTGGCTCCCATACGGGAAGCGGCTCCCGATACGCCCGTCGTCGTGCTGACCGGGCTGGACGATGACAACCTCGGCAGGCAGGCCGTCAGCGCAGGCGTCCAGGACTTTTTGGTGAAGGAACACATCAACGCTCACCTGTTGGTCCGCTCGCTGACGTATGCCATCGAGCGCCAGCGCATCGAAAAAGCCCTGCGCGACTCTGAGGAGCTGCATCGCATCACGCTTTCTAACATCTCGGATGCCGTATTCATTACGGATGACACCGGCGCGTTTACGTTTGTCTGCTGGAACGTGCGGCAGTTTTTTGATTACAGCCGCGAAGAAGTCTACGCGATGGACAGCATCGACCGGCTGTTGGGTGGGAAACTCTTCGATCCACATGATCTGCGGCAGACCGGGGAACTCACCAACATCGAGTGGGATTTTGTCGATCGATCCGGTCGTCAGCGTACCCTATGGATCAACGTCAAACAAGTCGCCATCCAGGGCGGCACGATTCTCTATACGTGCCGCGATGTCACCGCACGCAAGCGCGACCAGGAACGGATCAAAACGCTGAATCGCGTGTATGCGGTCTTGAGCAATATCAACCAGGCCATCGTACGCGTCCGTGATCCGCAGGCGCTCTTTGAGGAAGCGTGCCGGATTGCCGTGCAAGACGGCAGCCTGCGTTTGGCGTGGTTGGCGACCCTGGATACAGAAACGATGGAGCCGGTCGTCGCTGCCGCTGCGGGCGAAGGTGTTGATTTCCTGCAAACGCTGGACCTCTCGACGTTGGAACACAGCCTGTCGGGCACGGCGCTGCGCGAAGGGCGGCGCGTGGTCATCGACGACATCACCAGCGATGCGCGGTTGGCTGCCTGGCGCGACGAATCGCTCCGCCGGGGATTGCGGTCGGCGGCGGCGTTTCCGCTCACGGTTTCTGGCACGAGCAGAGGTGTTTTTGTCCTGTGCGCCAGCGAACCGGGCTTTTTTACGGGCGAAGAACTCCGGCTGCTTGACGAACTGGCGTTGGACCTGTCGTTTGCGATGGAGGTCAGCCAGCAAGAAGCCGAGCGCAAAGACACCGAACAGGCGCTGCACCAGCGGATGATGGAAATTGACGTGCTGTATCAAGCCAGCCAGCAGCTCAGCCGGTCGCTTGATCTCAACGAAATTTACGCGACGGTGCATCACGTCATCGGGCAGATCATGGATCGTGACACGCTGTTGATATCCGGGTACGATGAGGCTTCCCGCCTCATCACGTGTTTGTATGCCTACATGGACGGCGCACAGATCGACGCGCAGCAGTTACCGCCGGTCCCGCTGGCACCTGAAGGCAAGGGGATGCAGAGTGAGGTTATCCGCACGGGCCAGATGCTCTACTTTCCCGATTATGAAGGCGCGCTCAAAAAATCGCGGACATTTTATCATATCGAGTCAGGCAGCGAGACGCTCACGCCGGGCGCTATACCCGATGACGACCATCCCCGTTCGGCGCTGATGGTGCCGCTCAAACACCAGGATCGCGTAACGGGCGTGATCCAGGTGTGCAGCTACCGCCCGAACGCTTATTCCGACGATCAAAAACGAATCCTGACCGCGCTTACCAGCCAGGCTGCAACAGCCCTGTCGAACGCACGCCTCTACCAACAGGCCCAGGACGAGATCAATGAACGCCGCCGCGCGCAAGCCGCCGAGCGCGAGCAGCGCGTGCTGGCTGAGGCGTTGGCCAGGACCGCCGAAGTGTTGACCACGTCTCTTGAGCTGCCCGACGTATTCCGGCACATTCTTGAAAACGTGGGGGATGTCGTGCCACACGACGCCACGAACATCATGCTGATCGAGGGCGACGCCGTGCGCATCGCGCATGGAGTCGGCTACGAGCGGTACCATCTCGAACACTGGATTCACGACGTGCGGTTTCCTGTCGTGGATTCACATTACTGGGCGCGCCGCCTGGCGGACGCGCAGCCGCTCGTGATCCCGGATACCCAGGCCGAACCAACCTGGCAACCGATCCCGGAAACGGCCTGGATTCGATCCTTCGTCAGCACGCCCATCGTGCAGGACGGCAGCGTCATCGGTTTTTTGAACCTCGACAGCGAGACGCCGAATCTGTACAACTGGACGCACGTCGAACGCTTGCAGGCGTTCACCGATCAAGCGGCAATCGCCATCAAAAACGCGCGTCTCTACGAACAGATCCGCCAGCACGCCAGCGAGTTAGAACAGCGTGTCGAGGAACGCACCGCGCAGCTCAACCTGGCAAAAGAACGCATCGAAGCGATTTTGAACAACAGCAAAGACGCGATTCTGCTGTGTGGAACAGATGGCACAATCGATCTGATCAACCCGATCTGCGAGGAAATTTTCCAGCGCCCGGCAAGCCGCATTCTGGGACGGGCGGTGACGGCGTTGATCGTGCCAGATCACCGGCACCTGATGGAAACGGCCTTTCAAGCCGTCGTGACCAACCGACAGGCCCAACGTCTCGAAATGCGGGCCGGCTACGGGGCGCACGCCGCCTTTGATGCTGACGTGGTGCTCTCGCCGCTCGTCGAACACAATACGATCAGCGGCGTGGTGTGCAGCCTGCGCGACGTCACCGCGCACAAACAAGCCGAAAAAACACTGCACGAAGCGCTCCGGCGCGAAATCGCGATCAGCGAACTGCGGTCGCGTTTTGTCTCGATGGCATCGCACGACCTGCGCACGCCGCTGGCCGTGATTCAAAGCGGCAGCGAGATGCTGACACATTACCGCGACAGGCTCTCCCCGGAACAACAAAACGCCCAACTCAGCCAGATACGCAAGAGCATCGCCCAAATGGTCGAATTGTTGGATGATATCCTGGTCGTGGGCCGGGCAGAAGCCGGAAAACTGCGCTTCGAACCGGAACGGCTCGATCTTGAGGCCTTTTGCCACGACATCCTTGACGAATACCAGGTCGCACTCGAAACCGGGCAGCACATCGACCTGTCAGTCAGCGGGGCCTGCGCCGACATTTTAATGGACCCCAAACTGCTGCGGCACATTATCGGGAACTTGCTCTCCAATGCGATCAAGTATTCCACGCAAGGCACTGCGATCACGCTGGAAGTGACCTGCACAGATCAGGTAACCATCCGCATCAGCGATCAAGGCATTGGCATTCCCGCCAAAGACCAGCGTCGCCTGTTTGATACCTTTTTCCGGGCCAGCAATGTGGGCGGTGTCCCTGGCACAGGGCTTGGGCTGGCGATCGTCAGGCAGTCCGTCGAACTGCATAATGGTACGATCGCGTTTCATAGCGAAGAGAACGTAGGCACGACTTTCATTGTCACGCTGTCGTGCGGCAGGGAAAGCTCGAACTGAAGCCCCAGATCAGAGCGAACTGGCGGCGCTGACGGGCCGCTGGCAGGCTTGAACCCACACTGCCCGGCTGTGCCTGAGCCGAGCGGGCGCTTTTCAGGGCGCTGAAGGCGCGCCGTCATCGCTGGCCGAAGGCCGGGGCCGCGACTGGCGGCGCGGGCGTGATGTCAGACGGGCGGCAAAGTCGCGCACCTGGCTGTACGTCGTCGGTTTGATCAGCACCAGGTCGGCTTTGTCCTGGATGATATCCGCCGTGCGCGGGTCGGCTGTTGCCACAATCACACGCGTTCCTTCCAGGCGTTCGTCCTCACGAATCTGGACCAGGATATCGGTCCCAACCACGCGCGGCAGGTGCAGGTCCAACACAATGATCGCCGGGACAACCGTTTTTAGCCGCTCGATGGCCATATCCCCGGAATTGATGATCTCGGTCTTAAAACCGTTGACTTCCAGCGCCTTGGCAAAAATCACCGAAGCGTCGAAATCGTCTTCGATAACCAGTGCGAGTTTCTCGCCCTCGAGTTCTTCGCTCGCCGGTTGATCGCTGGCGGGTTTCTCACTCGCCGGTTGACCGCTGGCCGGTTGACCGCTGGCGGGTTTCTCACTGGCCGGTTGATCGCTTGCCAGTTTCTCACTCATGTCATTTGCTCCTGTGTGGCTATCAAAGGTAGATTGATCGTGAAGGTGCTGCCGTGCCCTAAGCGGCTGACCAGCGTGATATCGCCGTCCAACAAGTTGACGAGCTGTTTGACGATGGCCAATCCCAACCCGGTGCCGCCCTGGTGCCGCGAAGCCGAGTCATCCACCTGGCGGAACGGCTCAAAAACGTAACTTTGCGCTTCGATCGGGATGCCCGGCCCGGTATCCGATATTTCTAAAGCCCAATGGCGTTGATCCGGGCAGAACACGTGCACATTGATGCCGCCTTGATCGGTGAACTTGATCGCGTTGCCCACCAGATTGACCAATATCTGGTGCAGACGCTGCGAATCGCTGACCAGTTTTTCGGGCACATTTCCGGCGATGGAATAATCGAGGGACAGCCCTTTTTGTGTGGCGAGCACGCCCATCACCGAGCGCATTTCTTCGATCAGGGAATACACCTCAAACGGCGCTTTGTTCAGGATCAGCTTACCGGCCTGCATTTGCGCCTGGTCCAGCAAGTTATTCACCAGCCCGAACATACGCTTGGTGTTGGCGATGATACGTTCAACGGTGCTGCGCTGTTCCTCTGATAGCCCGCCGTATACCTCCTCGTGCAGCATGTCGCTGTAGCCCAGGATGGCGTTTAATGGCGTGCGCAGCTCGTGCGAGACCATCGACACAAACTGGTTTTTCATGCGGTCTACTTCGGCCTCCCGCGTGTAGTCGCGGAGCACCACGACCGTGCCGGTTGCCTGGCCGGAGTCATCACGCACCGCCGCAAAACTCACCGAGAGCGTCTTGTCGCCCCACTCGAATTTTGCACCGGCGCTGCTGGTCTGTTTGCTGCGCACCACTCCGGCGACCATTTCCCGGTCATCCTCCTGCACGTCCTGGCCCATCAACGACTCAATATCAAGCCCATCAATCGAGTCAGGGGAGCGACCCAACAGGTAACCACTCGACGGATTGGCGACGATGGCTTTGCCCTCGTAGTCAAACACGATCACGCCGTCAGCGATGCTTTCGAGGATGGCCTGGCTTTTGCTGGACTCAGCCTGCACGCGGGCTAATGCTTCAGCCAGGTCTTTGGTCCGCGCGATCACGCGCTGGTCAAGCTCCTGGTTGATCGCGCGCAAGTCTTCTAGCGCGCGCTCCAGGCTGCGCGCCGACAGCCACGACACCAACGCCACCGAAAAAAAGCCGATGATGGCGGGGACGTTCGGCAAAATGTCCACCTCGACCATGGCGATCACCGAGATCACCACGCCGCATAAGCCGGCGATCAAAAAACTGGTGACAGGCTGCAACAACACGCTCGCCATAATGATCGGCACGGTGAACAAAAACAGGCTGCGGCCATCCGCGACTTCTTTCGGCACGTCGCTGAAGGCAAAAACAGCCGTCAGCAGCAGCAAGAACAACGAACTGGCCAGCACTCCCGACCGGTAGCGGTTGATCGCAAAAATGACACCCACACCGACCAGCATGACCAACCCGCCGATCATGATCAGCAGCAGGTCTTCTGCTTGTTCCGTCAGCCCGGTGACCAGTATCACGCCCGTGATCACCAGGGCCAGCACGTCGACCGAAAGCAGACCCAGCAGCATGATGTTGAGCAGCTTACGACGGCGTGCGTCTTCCTGGTCCGTTGACGATACATCCATCAGTTGGCTAATTATGTTCATCGTGCTCACCCTTGCTCAACTAACGTGACGGCGCTCAGAACCGCCGAGCGCACGACTAATACCGGGCAGTATAAACATTTGCCGATCCACAACGGCGGCGAGGACTCGTCCATGTGGGCACGCAGCCAGGCCGCGCCGCGTTCCAACACGTCGTGCGGCACCACGTGCCCGCTGCGCCGCCAGATCGCCAGCGCCTGCAAACAATACGCCGTTTCTTCGGCGGTGGGCATGTAATAACCCCACGAGCCATCCCGGTTTTGTGTCTCCATGATCCAGTAGACGGCGTTATCGACCAGTTTGTCGGCGTAATTAGCACACGCGATCACAAGATGCGTGGTGGGATAATAGGGGGATGAATGCCATTTATCGAACCAGAACAGGCGGATGGTCTGCACGCGTCGCAGAAAACTGAGGGCTTTCTGCACCGACGGATGATCGGGCAGCAACCCGGCCTCACGCAGCGCACTGAGAATATGAATGTTCGCGCTGATCGACGGGTTGGCTTCCAGTTCATAACACCGGTAATGATCGTCCTCCTCGTAGTGCAGCACGGCATCCAGATCGGGCGCACGGCCAAAACGCGCCAACACGTCAAATACCAGGCCGGTATCATCGCCATCCTTCGGCGTGTATCCCGCCGCGTAGCCGGACCCCCTGCCGGGCAACCACGCCTCTTCCAAAAAGTCCAGGTGCGGCTGGCAGAGCGCCAGTGTTTCGCTGTCCAGCGGCCCCAACAGTGAGAGGTTCCACAGGGTCCAGGCTTGCTCGAACACGTCGAACGGCGCGACATCCGGCACGCCGCCATCGTCGGTCACGATCCGGCGCAGGTAGTCCAGCGCCATCGGGTCATTCGGGGAGACGATGGAGGCAAAATACGCCGTCGCCGACGGGCTGTGCCCCAGCGACCCGTTCGCCTCCTGCAAATTCCCGATGTCCAGCAGGTGCAGCCCATCCGGCCCGGCCATCTCCGCCGAAAACGCCACCGTCACATGCCGGTTGATCATACCCCCCGGCAGTGCGGCCAGCTTGGCGGCGCGGTAGCGTTCCAACTGGCCCAGCGCGCCGTTGACGTTGTTTTCGATCAGCCCTAATGACTTGGCCTCGGCAAGCAGCGTGGGCACGATCATCTCAAACCCGATGGTCGCCCCGGTCGGATCGGCCTGCAGCCCCTTGGCAATCATCTCCAGCGCCAACTGCGCCCGCTGCCAGCGCACCCGGTCCGACGATTGGCCGTAACGTGCCAGGGCGGTCATGGCCGCGATGGTGCAGATCAGCCGGTCGTGGTAATAACGCGGGTTTTCGGTGCCCCAACAGCCGTCCGGTAGTTGGTGCTCGCGCAGCCATTCCAGCGCGCTTTCGCCCATCTCAGGGTCCAGGTCGCGCAACCGGGCGATCCAGGCGGTATCATACGCCGTGTTGAGAATCCGCCCGTGACCGATTTCGGTGAGCAACTGGTGGATGCTACGCCGCAGGTCCACCTCACCGGCGGGCCGCATCACTCCACGAAGCCCCTGGGAAGCTCGACCAGTGGCAGTGGATACCAATAATCGCCGCGCGCCTGTTTGGCCCCTACGCCCAGCGTATTCTCGATATTGGCTCGATAAAAGTCTCGCATCAACACCCATTCGTCCGGCTCCAAGCTTGAATAATCGGTCTCGGTCGTACGCCGGGTGACCAGATGGTCATAGAGAATCGCCCGGAGTTGTGAGGCGGTGAAATAGGGCGACGGGCTGACGGTGAAATACAGGTCTTCGTTGCCCGTCGCCACCAACGGCATATCAAACGCGCAGAATTTGTCAAAGCCAATAAACAGATCGACCGGCGGCACATATTCGCCGTAATACAGCTCGACCAGCGTCCGTTTGTCCGGCACGCGTCCGTGCTGGCGAAAAAACTGCACCGACAGTTCCGCGATGGTTTCGGCGGGATCGTGGGCGAACAGTCCAAAAAACAGGCGGTGTCGCGTGTGAGAGACCGTGCGCTCGGCCAGATCGTCAAATAAGTCACACAAATAGGCAAACCGGGTCGCGCCGAAATATTTACGGTAGTCGCCATAGAAGCGCGCGCGCACCCCGTATTCGCGGTAAAAATCCAGGAACAGGTCCCCAGTCACCAGCCGGGCCAATCCTTCGGCGGCGATCTGGATATAGTCGTCGCCGCGCTCCATCAGGTCCGGGCCAAAGGCAGGTGTGAGCAGCGTGTGAACGCCGTGATCAAAAAACAGCCGGTACAGGTCGATATGTCGCCGTTCGACCGTGGATAGATAGGTGGCGAGCACATCAGAATCCGGCTGCGGGGGATGTTCCAGCAAAAACCAACGCCGCGTGCCGTTGATCGGAAACACGCAGACTTTCGGGCCTGCCTCGCGGACACGTGCCGCGACCTCCGCCGCCGGTAATGCCTGAAATTCATCACTGGTCACGCGTCGTCGTCCTTTGGATGGTGGTCGTCGCCTAACGAGCTGCCCGCCAGGTGCCGCGCCAGCCAGCGCAACGCGGGGTTCGTGACGCCAAACATCAGGTGATTGTGGCGTTCCACCTCAAAGCCCAGCCGGGTCTTCAGCTCATACGCGCCACCACCGCCGCGCAGCACGCTCGTTCCCGACTCGATCGCGCACCGGATCGCGCCGTAGACTAGTTGGAAATAGGCGTAGCGCACCTCGTAATCGAGTCCCAACAGCGCCAAAAACTGCGTCGATCCATCGCCCAGCAGCAGCCCGCAGCCGACCAACCGATCCTCGACGCGGGCCGTGATCCAGGTGCCGCCTACCATCTCGGCGTTCTTTAGCATGTGCGGTGCATACGGGTTTGGCGTCGAGTCGTGGTGATTTTCAACGTTCCGGATCAAGGCCAGCGCCGCCCCAACATCGTCCACGCGCGGGTGATAGGCGACCACAATGCCCTGGTCCGCCGCGCGGTTGCGGTGACGGCGGTAATCCTTGCGCGCCGATTTGCCCAGGCTACCGATATAACTCTCAAAATCCGGCCAGGTGATTCTCAACCGCGTGCCAGGGTCCATGCCATCCACGCGAATGAGCACAGCGGGCCACGTGACGTTTTCCAGTGCGTGATCCAGGTAGTCGAACACGGTAAACGATACGTGATGTTGGCGGCTGAGGTCGTGCGTGATGTCGATCAGCGTGTTAAGGGCCGGCCCGCGCAGGGGTGAATCAGGCAGAATCAGGCCGGTGGTGCTGGCAAAGGGACACCGGCATAAAAATAACGGCCAGCGGCGGACGGCAGTATATAACAGGGTGCGCCCCAGGCGGGACGCGACCGGCAGCGGTTCCTGGGTGGTCAGCCAAAACGTCGCGCGGGCGACCGGTTCGCCCTGGTGGGAAAGCACGATATAAACGGGCGTGTCACCTGCCAGCGCAAGCTCACCGAACTGGTACCAGCGGTAACTGGCGAACGGTCGCCCCCCCGCCAGATGATCCCAGGCAGCCGGGTCAAACTCCTGCACGCTTGCGGCTACTTGAATGTCAAACGAAAGATCATGGGCTGGGCACGCATCCGCCTGTGATCGGGTTGTTTTCAACGAATCCCCCGCCTTTTTTCACCACACTTATATTATTATGTATATTACTTTAAGGTAGTCACTATTAAAACAAGATAAGCTTACCCGTAATCCCCACTGCCCTTGTTAGCTTATTCAAACTTAATCCTATACCAACTTAGCCTTATTGGAAATAGCTCAAGTGACCTGTTTTGCCTGTAACAACCATCATCTCCCCTGCGCATAAACATAAATGCCCCGCGTTTTAACAACGTTCTAACAAAAAGCCGCCACGCGATAGGCGTGGCGGCGCTCTCGTACCGGCGAAAACTCCCCGTCAGGCAGTGTCCAACGCGCGGCGCAAACGCTGCGCCAGATCACGCACGGCCTCCGCGCCGGAGGCCCCGGCTCTCACCAGCGCGCTGCCGACGATAAATCCATCGACCAGACCGTTCATCGAACGCGCCTGTTCCGGCTGGCTGATGCCAAAGCCCAAGACCAGCGGTTGACTGGTCAGGGCGCGGATGCGCGCGATCAAGTCCTCCAGGTCCGGCGGCAGCCCGGCCCGCGCGCCCGTCACTCCGGTCACCGATACCACGTAAATGAAGCCGCGCGCCTGCCCCCCGACCAGCGCGATCCGATCATCGCTGCTGGTTGGTGCCAGGAAAAAGACCAGCGCCAACCCTTCGCGCTGGCAGGCCGCCGCCAACGCGCCCGCTTCCTCTGGCGGCAGGTCAGGCACGATCAGCCCGTCGGCCCCGGCGGCGCGCGCATCCCGCGTGAAGGCATCCAGACCATAGGATAACAGCGGGTTGAGGTAGCCCATTAACAACATCGGCTGGTGCACGCCGCGTCCGCGCAGATCGCGCACCGCATCCAGGCAGCGCCGCACCGTGATCCCGTTTTCCAGCGCGACCTGGGTCGCCGCCTGGATCGTCGGGCCATCGGCCAGCGGATCGCTAAACGGGATGCCGATCTCGAATCCGTCCACGCCTGCTGCTGCCATCGCTTCGATGCTGTCCAGCGACTGCGCGTAGGTCGGGTATCCGACGGGGTAATATGGCAGAAACGCGGCGCGCTGCTGCGCCCGTGCCGCCGCGAACATGGCAGCAATCGACTCGACGCCGGTCTGCGCCGTTATCTCGCTCATGCTTCACCGCCTAACTCGTGAATGACCGTATCCAGGTCCTTGTCACCACGCCCGGACAGGTTGACCAGGATGATCGAATCGTGGGGCATGGTGGGGGCGCGTTTGATCGCTTCAGCGACCGCGTGGGCGCTCTCCAGGGCCGGGATGATGCCCTCAAGCTGGCTGAGCACCTGGAAGGCTTCGAGCGCTTCGTCGTCGGTGGCGACGGTGTAAAAGGCGCGCTCCATCTGCCGCAGGTACGCGTGTTCCGGCCCGACCGACGCGTAATCCAGCCCCGCCGATACGCTGTGCGTATTTTTGATCTGCCCGTCGGCGTCTTGCAGCACAAACGAACGCGTGCCATGCAGCACGCCGGGCCGCCCGACGTTCGGATCGGCAAAACGCGCGGCGTGCTCGCCGCTGTCGATGCCGCGCCCGCCTGCTTCGACGCCGATCAGGTCGATCGACTCGTCGTCGCGGAAGGCGTGGAACAGGCCGATCGCGTTGCTGCCGCCGCCTACGCACGCGATACACACATCCGGCAGGTGCCCGGTTTGATCGAGCATCTGCTGGCGGGCTTCGATGCCGATCACGCTCTGAAATTCACGCACCATGAGCGGGTACGGATGCGGCCCCAGCACGGAACCGAGCAGGTAATGCGTCGTGCGGACGTTGGTCACCCAATCGCGGATCGCCTCGTTGATCGCATCTTTTAGCGTTCTGCTGCCGCTTTCGACCGGGATCACGTCCGCGCCGAGCAGTTTCATGCGAAACACGTTGGGCCGCTGGCGGGCGATATCAACGCTGCCCATGAAGACGTGGCACTCCAGGCCGAGCAGCGCGCAGGCGGTCGCCGTCGCCACGCCGTGCTGCCCCGCGCCGGTTTCGGCCACGATGCGCCGTTTGCCCATCCGCACCGCGAGCAGCGCCTGCCCCAGCGCGTTGTTGATCTTGTGCGCGCCGGTATGCGCGAGGTCTTCGCGTTTCAGGAAAATGCGCGCCCCGCCAAGATGATCGCTCAGCCGCGCGGCGTAACTGATCGGGGTCGGGCGTCCGGTATAGGTCGCTTGCAGACCGGCAAACTGCGCTTGAAAAGCCGGATCGGCCAGCGCCGCGTAAAACGCCTCTGTTAACTCGTCCAACGCCGGGATCAACGTCTCCGGCACAAAGCGCCCGCCGTAGTCACCGTAGTAGCCGCGCGCGTCGGGCGCATGCTGTAAGCCGTTCATAGTTTCATCCATTCCTGGGATCGCAGCCCACAACCGGGCTGCGCCGTTCCATCAACATCACATCGTGCCACACGCCGTCGAGCCGCCCCAACCGCTCGCGGTAACCAACCACGCGGAAGCCGCACGCCGTATGCAGCGCGATGCTGGCCGTATTCTCGCGGAAAATGCCCGCCTGGAGCGTCCACAGCGCCGCCGCTTCCGACACCGTGACCAGCGCGGCCAGCAGCCCTTTACCTACGCCCTGACCCCGCGCGCCAGCGGCGACATACACGCTGACCTCGGCTACACCGGCGTATACACACCGGCTCGATACCGGCGACAGCGCCGCCCAACCCAGCACCTGACCATCCTGGCGCGCAACCAGTCGGCAGTCTGCCAGGTGCGCGGCGTTCCAGGCATCCCAGGACGGCACCGCCGTTTCAAACGTCGCCAGACCGGTTGCGATGCCTTCCCGGTAGATGGCCGCGACCTGCGGCCAGTCGGCGGCCTGCATCCCGTAAATCATCGTCGTGCTGCGTATCTCAGTCATGGTCTCCCTCGGCGGATCGCACCGCCGCGACAAATGCCCGCACACGCGCCGGTACCTTCACGCCCGGCGTACCGCGCTCAACGCCGCTGGCGACATCGACACCCCAGGGCTGGATGGCGCGCACCCGGTCCGCGACGTTCTCAGGCGTCAGGCCGCCCGCCAGCATCAGGCGGAGCGTCAGCCCCTTCACGGCCAGGGCCACGTCCACGCTGGCCGCCTCGCCGGTGCCGCCATACAGTTCTTGGTGGTACGCATCGACCACCAGCGCGGGCATCCGGTCGTCGCCGGGCGCGTGCGCCAGAAACAACGCCGCGTGATCGAGCGCTTCGGCACGGCTGCGCGGGCGAATCGCCTTGATCGCCCGCCCGCCCAACGCGGCCAACACGTCACCGGATTCGTCACCGCTGAGCTGAGCCGCATCCAGCCCAACGCGATCGATGATCGCGGCGATTGTCCCGGCGCTGGCATTGACAAACACGCCGACCAGCAGCGGGCAGCGATCACCAAATGCCTCGCGCAGCACATCCGTGATCTGCCGTGCCGCGTCCGGCGTGAGCGAACGCGGGCTGGGCGGGTAAAAGTTCAGGCCGAGCATATCCGCTCCGGCCTCGGCGCACAACAGCGCGTTGTCCGCCTCCGTCAGACCACAAACCTTGATCCGTGTGCGGGTCATAGCGCCTCCTTGCGCCGCTGGCCGCTCAACTGCCTGACCATGTGGCCCGGCTGGCGCGCCTGGACCAGCGTTTCCCCGACCAGCACCGCGTGCGCGCCGGCTGCGCCCATCTGGCGCACGTCACCGGCGCTGCGGATGCCGCTCTCGGCCACCAGCGTAACCGTCTCCGGCACGCGCGGCGCGAGCCGCACGGTTGTTTCCAGGCGCACGTCGAACGTTTTGAGATCGCGGTTGTTGATGCCGATCAGCGCGGGATCGAGGCGCAGCGCGCGGTCCAATTCGGCCTCGTCGTGCACTTCGACCAGCGCCGCCATGCCCAGTCCGGTGACCAGCGCGTGCAGATCGGCCAACTGCCCATCTTCCAGCCCGGCGACGATCAGCAGGATGGCGTCCGCGCCCGCCGCGCGCCCCTCGTACACCTGGTACGGGTCGATCACAAAATCCTTGCGCAGCACGGGCACATCCACCGCGTTACGGACGGCGGTCATATCGTCCAGGCTGCCCATGAAAAACCGCTCATCGGTCAGCACGGAGATCGCCGCCGCGCCGTGCCGGGCATACGTCTTGCCGAGTGATACCGGTTGAAACGGCTCGACCAGCACCCCTCTCGACGGCGACGCGTGTTTCACCTCCGCGATCAAAACAACCGTCTCAGACTCGTCCCCGCGCAGGGCGGCCAGCATATCACGCGGCGGCGCGGCCAGCGTGGCCGCTTCGACAACACGTGGCACGGGGATCGCCGCCCGGCGGGTTTCGATTTCCATTACTTTATGATCGAGTATTTTGTCTAAAACGGTTTCGGTGCGCACAAACCTGCTACGCATGTACGGCTAACTCCTGGCTATACGCGATCAGCGCGTCGAGCTTGGCGAGCGCCGCGCCGCTGTCGATCACGTCGCGCGCCAGCGCCATTCCCTCGTTAAAATCAGCCGCCTGGCCCGCCGCGATCAATGCCGCGCCTGCGTTCAACAACACGACATCCCGCTTGGCGCTGTCCACCTCGCCGTTGAGGATGCCGCGCAGAATCGCCGCGTTGGTAGGTGCATCGCCGCCGAGCAGTTCTGAGATGTGCGCGGTCTTCAGATTATAGTCCAACGGATTCAGCTCATAGGTTTGAACCGAGCCGTTTTCGTAGTGGCTGACGCGGTTGGGGCCGGTGGTCGTCAATTCGTCCAGGTTGCCATAACCGCAGACCACAATCGCCGCGATAGCGCCCAACTCGCCGAGCACGTTGGCGATGAACTCGGTCAGGTCCGGTGTGAAAACGCCCATCAACTGCCGCTGCGCGCCCGCCGGATTGGTCAGCGGCCCCAGGATGTTGAAGATCGTGCGCACGGCCATCTGGCGGCGCGGGCCAATGGCGTGTTTCATGGCGGGATGCAGCTTAGGCGCAAACAGAAAACCGATCCCGATCTCGTCCACACACTGCCCGACCTGCTCCGGCGTCAGGTCCAGGTTCACGCCCAGTTCGGCCAGCACGTCGGCGCTGCCGCATTTGCTGGTCGCGGCGCGGTTGCCGTGTTTGGCGATGCGCACGCCCGCGCCCGCCGCCACAAACGCAACCGTCGTGCTGATGTTAAACGTGCCGGACTTATCGCCGCCGGTGCCGCACGTATCCAGCAGGTCACCGCCGGCCTGCGTCGGTACGCGCACGGCGTTGGCGCGCATGGCGCGCGCGCTGCCCAGGATTTCGGCTTCGGTTTCGCCCTTCATACGCAGCCCCATCAGGTAAGCGCCGATCTGCGCTTCGGTCGCTTCGCCCCGCATAATCTGGTTCATCACCGCTTCGGCGTCCTCTACGCGGAGTTGGCCGAACCGGCTGATCACTTCAATCGCGCGTTGAATATCCATCGTCAGGCTGTCCTCTCGAACTAATTTCGTACTGGCAAGCACCATCACAAACGGTTCTCCAAAAAGTTCTGCAAAATGCGCGGGCCAAACTTCGTCAGAATAGACTCCGGGTGGAACTGCACACCGACCACCGGGTATTCCTTGTGGCGCAGCGCCATCACCTCGCCCGCTTCAGTGAACGCCGTGACGACCAACGCGTCCGGCAGCGGCTCCTCGACGATCAGGCTGTGGTAACGTGTCGCCTCAAACGGGCTGGGGACACCGGTGAACAGCCGGGCGTTTTTGTGATAGATCATGCTCGTCTTGCCGTGCATCAGGCGCGGGGCGCGCACCACCCGCCCGCCGTAGACCTGCCCGATCGACTGCTGCCCCAGGCATACGCCCAACACCGGCGTATGCGGCCCCATCTCGCGGATCAGGTCCATCGAAATGCCGCCGTCATCCGGGGTGCCCGGTCCCGGCGAGATCACGATATGCGTCGGCCCCAGGGCGCGCACCTCGTCCAACGTGATCTGGTCGTTGCGTGCCACGTGCAGATCAGCGCCCAGTTCACCCATGGCTTGCACGAGGTTGTAAGTAAAGCTGTCGTAGTTGTCGATTACCAGGATCATGGCGTGCTCCTCCTACACCAGGCCGCCTTCGGCGTTAGTCACGGCGACGGCGACCGCCCGCGCCTTGTTGACCGTTTCCTCGTATTCGCGGGCGGGGTCGCTGTCGGCCACGATGCCCGCGCCGGACTGGAAATGCACCACGTCGCCGTGTTTCATCATCGTGCGGATCGTGATGCACGTATCCATCGAGCCGTCGAAGCTGAAGTAGCCCACCGCGCCGCCATACGGGCCGCGCCGCGTGCCTTCCAGCTCCTCGATGATTTCCATCGCGCGCACCTTAGGCGCGCCGCTCAACGTCCCGGCAGGGAACGTCGCGCGCAGCAGGTCAAACGCGTTCATGCCGTCCCGGATGCGGCCCTGGACCTGGCTGACGATGTGCATCACGTGCGAGTAGCGCTCGATGTACATCATGTTCGGCACGCGCACCGACCCGTACTCGCACACGCGACCCAGGTCGTTGCGCCCCAGGTCAACCAGCATGACGTGTTCGGCGCGTTCTTTTTCGTCGGCGAGCAGTTCCTCGGCCAGCCGCTCGTCTTCGGCCTCGTCCGCGCCGCGCGGACGCGTCCCGGCAATGGGCCGCACGGTGGCGACGCCATCTTCCAGGCGGACCATCATTTCCGGCGACGCGCCGATCAGGCTGAAATCGTCATTAAAACGCAGGAAAAACATGTAAGGTGAAGGATTGAGCGCCCGCAGCGCGCGGTAAATGGTGAACGGCGGCGCGCCGGTCTGGCGGCTGAAACGCTGCGACACGACGATCTGGAAGGCATCTCCGGCGGCAATGTATTCTTTGGCCGCGCGGACATTCGCCTCGAACTGCTCGCGCGTCACGTTCGACCGGAGATCGGCATCACCTGCGACCGGTTCGCCCGCGTCCAGGTACGGCAGCGGGGCGGCCAGCGCGTCGGTGATCGCGTCGATGCGCTGCACGGCGTCATCGTACGCAGCACCGGGATCGCCGGTGTTGTGCGCGTTGGCGAGAATGATCAACTGGTGTTTGGCGTGGTCGAAAATCACGAGCGTGTCGGCCAGCATGAACGCCGCATCCGGCACGTCAAGCTCGTCCACAGCGGTAGCGGGCAGGCGCTCGATGTAACGCACGATGTCGTAGCTGAGATAACCCACCGCGCCCCCGATGAATCGCGGCAGCCCGTCCAGCCGCACGGGCCGCACACGCTCGAACTCGTGCTCGACGACGTGCAGCGGGTCTTCCCCAGGGGCCAAATCGCGCGTGGTGGTGACGCCGTGCCGCGTGGTGGTCACCACGTCATGCTGGACCGTGATCAGGCCCTTCGGATTCACGCCCAGGAACGAATAACGCCCGACCTGCTCGCCGCCTTCGACGCTTTCCAACAAAAAGGAGGCCGCGTTGACCTGCGCCAGTTTGAGATACACGGATACCGGCGTTTCGAGGTCGGCCAGCAGCGTGCGGTAAACAGGGACCAGATCACCCTGTTCAAATAAACGGAGGGCCGCCGCACGATCGGGGACCGTGCGAACACGCGTGCGTAGAACATTCGGTGAAATCGCCATCAGGTCGCTCTCCTGGCTGGTGGTTTGACGAAAAAATCCCCCTCCTCCGCCAAGGACGAGAAGGGAGATTCCCGTGGTACCACCTTGATTAAGCGACCCGCCCCCATAAACAAAAAAACCTGCGGTGATCGCAGATTTTGTCAGGCAGGGGGAAGCCAGCTTCACTCAGTAGGATACGGACGACGATCACACTCCGATCACGTCGATATCCGTCACCCTGGTAACGGTGGCGTCTCCGGCACGGGCTACTTACCCGCAGGCTTTCGACCGGCAGCTCCCTGGGCCATTCCACTTCCGCGCGTGTATCGCCTTTTCAGCACCCGGCGACTCTCTGAACACCGCTTTGAGGTGTACTCCTCCAGATCAACGCTATTGGCATATTCACGTTGTTACACAAGAAAGTAACAAGGAAACGCGTACTTGTCAAGCGCTTCGTGACCCAAATCACCCCATCACGCGGCAAAACTGCCCGGTTGGCGAACCAGCTTGTGCATTTTACACGAAACCCGTCAGCGTTATTGACACTTCTTCAGCAGTGTGTTAAGCTGTTGCTGTCATTGGGAGTTTGAGAGAAGCATGTCAGACCTTACGATCCGCACCCGCAGCAAGCACACACTCGGCACCGGCAGCACTGGCCGGGGCCGGTTTGGCTATTATTATTTCTATTTTGCGGGCCATAGGGCAGGTCTGAGCGTGCCTTCTGCCGGCGTAAGCCGCTAACCCCATCCGTTCCACAGTGAACCGAGGGCGCAGAGCACAGGCTCAGCGCCCTTTTTGTTTTCAGATCGTTTTTAGCACGAGACATGCCGAAAGGAGACATCGGTCTTGAGTCCAACACAACCAACACGCTGCCAGGGTGTACGGGGCGCTATCACCGCCGACGAAAACACCGCCGACGCCATCCTCTCGGCCACCCGCGAGCTGCTCAGCGTCCTGATCGCGGCCAACGGGATCGAACCGGCGGACATTGGCGGCGCCTTTTTTACGACGACGGTGGACCTCAACGCCGAGTATCCGGCGGTCGCCGCCCGGCAGCTTGGCTGGATGGATGTGGCCATCCTGTGCGGGCACGAAATGACCGTTCCCGGCAGCCTGCCGCGCGTGATCCGCGTGATGGTGATGTGGAACACCACACGCGCCGCGCAAGACATCCAGCACATTTATTTACGCGATGCCCAACACCTGCGTCCCGACCGGGCACATCACGGGCCGATAACCCAACCGACAGCCTGATCAGCATCCCAGACGGTCACCATGACCAGGAGACACTCGCCATGATCGTTGTAATGTCTATCAACGCCAGCGCCCGCGAAATCTCAGATGTCATCGCCCGGATTCGCTCGATGGGGTATGACGTCCACCTTTCCGAAGGCAAAGAACGCACGATTATCGGCGTCATCGGGCGAGGCCGCCCGCTTGACCGCGACCAGATCGCGCTGATGTCCGGCGTGCAGGACGTGATGCCGGTCACGCATCCTTACAAAATCGCCAGCCGCGAATACCATCCCGACGATACGCTGATCCCGCTCAACGGCATCCAGGTCGGCGGGCAGGACCTGGCGATCATCGCCGGGCCGTGCGCGGTCGAGAGCCGCGAGCAGATCATCGAGACGGCGCACGCCGTCCGCGAGGCAGGCGCAACGGCGCTGCGCGGCGGGGCCTTCAAGCCGCGTACCTCGCCGTATGCCTTCCAGGGCCTGGGTGAAGAGGGGCTAAAATACCTGGCGGAAGCACGCGAGGCCACCGGCCTGCCGATCGTGACCGAGGTCATGGACCCGCAGCTTGTCCCGCTGGTGTGCCAGTACGCGGACGTATTGCAGATCGGTGCGCGCAACATGCAGAACTACACGCTGCTGCACGCCGTCGGCGAAAGCCAGCATCCCGTCCTGCTCAAACGCGGCATGAGCAGCACCATCGAAGAACTGCTGATGGCCGCCGAGTACATCTTGAGTCACGGCAACATGCGCGTCATGCTGTGCGAGCGCGGCATCCGCACCTTTGAAACCTACACGCGCAACACGTTCGATCTCAACGCGATCCCGGTCCTCAAGCAAATTTCGCACCTGCCGGTCATCGCCGATCCGAGTCACGCCGTCGGCAAGTGGGAATACGTGGAAGGCGTCTCGCTGGGCGCGATTGCGGCAGGCGCGGACGGGCTGATCCTGGAAGTGCACATGAACCCGGAACAGGCCGCGTCCGATGGGCGGCAGTCGCTCAAGCCGGAACGCTTCGCCGCGCTGGTAGCCAAGATCAGACAGCTTGCGCCAGTCGTGGGCCGCCGCGCTGCCGAACCGATCCCGGCCCCCTGACACGAATCGACGGACGAACGATGCCAAAAACTCTCGATTCCTGTGCGGTCCACATCATCGGACTGGGCCTGATGGGCGGCTCGCTGGCGATGGCGCTGCGCGGCAAGGTGGCCCATATCACGGCGCAAGACATCGTGCCGGACGTGCTGGAACAGGCACTGACACGCGGCGTAATTGACGCCGCCGGTACGTCTGCCGGAGCCGATATAGTGGTCGTCGCCATCCCCGCCGACCGGATTATCCGCCTGCTGCCCGATCTGGACGTCTCACCCGGCACGCTGGTGATCGACCTGGGCAGCACCAAAACGCAGATCTGCCACCAGCTTGACGCGCTGCCGGAGGGCGTGCGGGCGGTGGGCGGGCACCCGATGTGCGGGTTGGCGGAAAACGGCTACGCCCATGCCATCCCGACGTTGTACGCCGGGGCGCGGTTTGTGCTGTGTGAAACAGCCCGCACGACGAATGACGCGCGGTCGCTGGCCGAAGCGCTGGTCGCGGCGGTCGGCGCGCAGCCTCGCTGGATGGATCGAGCGCATCACGATTATCTCACCGCGCTGACCAGCCACCTGCCGCACCTGCTCAGTTTTGCGCTGATGGGACTGGCCGTCGAAGCCGCCAACGGCGACGCAGAACTCTACGACCTGGCGGCGGGCGGTTTCGATGGCGCGACACGTCTGGCCCGCACCGACGAGGCCATGATCGTCGGCATGTTCAGCACCAACGCCGAGCAGTTGCGCGGCGTGACGGCGCGGCTGCGCGATCACCTGGACCGGCTGGACGCTATGCTCGACGACGTGGACCAATTACACAGCGAATTAGGGGCGATTGTCGAGGCGCGCCGCGCCTATACCGCCCGCTATGGGGAGCGTCTGATCACATGAGCGCGATCACCACCACACATGCCGCGCTGCGCGTGCGGGCCGGGGCATCGCTGGCGGGCACCGTATCCGTGCCGGGCGACAAATCGCTCTCGCACCGCGCCTTGATCCTGGGCGCGCTGGCCGAAGGGACGAGCCACGTTCGAGGCTGGCTGCCAGCGGGTGACACGGCGGCTACTCTCGGCTGCATACGCGCGCTGGGCGTGGAGATTATCCAACACGATGACACCACGCTGACCATACACGGACGCGGGTTACACGGGCTGGCCGCGCCCGCCGCGCCGCTCGACTGTGTCAACGCGGGCACGGGCATGCGCCTGCTGGCCGGTGTGCTGGCCGGGCAGCCGTTCGCCAGCGTGCTCGACGGCAGCGAGCAGCTCCGGCGGCGACCGATGGGCCGCATCACCAAACCGCTGCGCGCGATGGGCGCGAACATCGAGGACGACGGGCACGCGCCGCTGTTCATCCACCCGGCCCGGCTGCACGGCCTCACCTACGAGATGCCGGTCGCCAGCGCGCAGATCAAAAGCTGCCTGCTGCTGGCGGGACTGTTCGCCGGTGGGCCGGTGACCATCATCGAACCGGGACCGGCGCGCGACCACACCGAGCGCCTGTTACGCGCGATGGGCGCGGACGTATCACTTGACGGGCGGGCGATCACCCTCACGCCGGGCGGGGCGCTGCGCCCGCTCGACCTGACGGTGCCCGGCGACATCTCGTCGGCGGCGTTCGTGCTAGTGGCGGCCTTGCTCACCGCCGGGGACGAGACGCAGAGCGTCCGCGTCAGCGATACCGGCGTCAACGCCACCCGCACCGGGATTCTCGACATTCTGGCGTTGATGGGCGCGCAGATCGCGCTGGAAAACGAACATGACGAAAGCGGCGAGCCGGTCACGGACCTGATCGCGCATCCGGCGGCGCTGCGCGGCGCTGCGATCAGCGGTGACCTGATCGTGCGTGCGATTGACGAATTCCCGGCGCTGATGGTCGCCGCGACACAGGCCGAAGGCGACACCGTCGTGACGGATGCCGCCGAACTGCGCGTCAAAGAAACAGACCGGATCGCGGTGATGGCCGGGGAACTACGCAAACTCGGTGCCGTGATCGAAGAACGTCCCGACGGGTTCGCAGTCGGCGGGCCGCAGCGGCTGCACGGCGCGCGCGTGGACGGGCACGACGATCACCGCGTGGCGATGGCGCTGGCGGTAGCCGGGCTGGTGGCCGACGGCGAAACGATCATTGAGGACGCCGGGTGCATCCACGATTCGTTCCCTGGGTTTGTCGAAACACTGCAAGCCCTCGGCGCGGCGGCAGAATGGGCCGACCATGACTGAGATCGGGTCTGAGATTACGCGCGTGGGGCTGCTGGGCTGGCCGGTCGGGCACAGCGTCAGCCCGGCGATGCACAACGCCGCGTTTGCGGCGCGCGGTATGTCCTGGGACTACACCAAGCTCGCCGTCCCGCCCGATCAATTTGAGAGCGAGGTCGCGCGGCTGGTCGGGCGCGAAGGCTACCGGGGGTTCAACGTCACCATCCCGCACAAACAGGCGGCTTTCAGGCTGCCGGGCGTCGAAGCGATCAGCCCGGCGGCGCACACCATCGGCGCGGTGAATACGCTCAGCGTGCGGCCCGGCGGCACGCTGTCGGGTCCGCAGCGCCTGCACGCCGATAACACCGACTGGCAGGGCTTCGCGCGGGATTTGGCCGCGCACGAGATCAGCCCGGCGGGCGCGATCTGCCTGATCCTGGGCAGCGGCGGCAGCGCGCGCGCCATCGGGTACGCGCTGCGGCAGGGCGGCGCGGCGTCGATCACGCAGATCAGCCGCGATCCGGGCGGGCGAGCGCATACCGCCGGATACGGCGATCTGACGCGGCTGGCCCCCGGCGCGGACCTGATCGTCAACTGCACGCCATGCGGCATGAGTCCGCACGTCGATCAATCGCCCTGGCCGGATGATGTGCCGTTCCCGCCGGGGGCGGTGTTGTACGACCTGATCTATAATCCGCCCGTCACGCGGCTGATGCGACAGGCGCAGGACGCCGGGGCGCGCGCTATCAACGGTCTGGGGATGTTGGTCTGGCAGGGCGCGCTGGCGTTTGAGTTGTGGACCGGCAGAAAACCCCCGGTCGGCGTGATGCACGACGCGGCGGCGCAGGCGCTGGAACAGTTGATCGAGCAGTCGTAACCAAACGGATAGGACATCATGTTACGTTTCCTCACTGCTGGCGAGAGTCATGGCCCGCTGCTGACCGGTATTCTGGATGGCATGCCCGCCGGGCTGCGGCTGGCTCCAGATGACATCGATCGCGATCTCGCCCGCCGCCAGAAGGGCTACGGCAGCGGGGGCCGGATGCAGATCGAGCGCGACCATGCACGCATCACCGGCGGCGTGATGAACGGCGTGACGACCGGCAGCCCGATCAGCATCGTGATCGACAACCGCGACTGGAAAAACTGGGCCGAGCGGGACATCCCACCCATGACCACGCCGCGCCCCGGCCACGCCGACCTGACCGGCGCGATCAAGTACGGCTACCGCGATCTGCGGCTGGCGCTGGAACGGGCCAGCGCGCGCGAAACGGCGATGCGCGTCGCCGTCGGCGCGATCTGCAAGCGGCTGCTGGCCGAGTTTGGGATCGCGGTGGGCGGTTACGTGACCGAGAGCGCGGGGGAGATCGCACACTTCACCGACGATCCGCCTGATTATGCCGCCCGGTTTGCCGCCGCCGAAGAATCGGAGGTGCGCTGCCCGGACCCCGACGCCTCCGCACGGATTCAAGACGCCATCCGGCAGGCCAAGATCGACAAAGATACGTTGGGCGGCGTGATCGAAGTCGTGGCGCTGGGGCTGCCGCCCGGCCTGGGATCGCACGTACAGTACGACCGGCGGCTGACGGGGCGTCTGGCGGGCGCGGTATGCAGCGTGCAGAGCATCAAGGGCGTGGAGATCGGCCCGGCTTTCGAAAATACGCGGCGGCGCGGCACCCAGGTCCACGACGCGATCCAGGTAGACAAAAGCGGGCAGATCACACGCGCGACCAACCGCGCGGGCGGCCTGGAAGGCGGCATGACGACCGGCGCGCCGCTCGTCGTGCGAGCCGCCATGAAGCCGATCAGCACCACGCTGACGCCGCTGCCGACCGTCAACCTCGCCAGCGGCACGCCGGACCACACCGTCTACGAGCGCAGCGATTTTTGCGCCACGCCGCGCGCCGTCGTGGTGATCGAGGCGATGGTCGCGGTCGTGCTGGCGGGTGAGCTGTTGGATAAACTCGGCGGCGATACCCTGGACGACCTGCGCCCGCGTTTTGCGGCGCTGCGCACGAGCCGGGTAGACGATCTGCCGATGGATAACGCGACGTGGCGTTTCGGGTACGAAACCTGGGAATAGACGGATGGCACACAAAAACATCGTGCTGGCCGGGTTCATGGGCACCGGCAAAAGCACGGTCGGGCGGATCGTCGCGCAGCAGCTCGGCTGGCGGTTCGCGGACACCGACGCGCTGATCACGCGCCGGGCCGGGCGCAGCATCGCGCAGATTTTCGCGGATGACGGCGAGGCAGGCTTTCGCCAGCTTGAAGCGGCGGCGTGTTGTGACGTGGCGGCGGGCTGTCACTGCGTGATTGCGGTGGGTGGCGGCGCGCTGCTCGATCCGGACGTACGCCGAATCGTCGCGGAGCGGGCGGTGTTGATCAACCTGCGCTGCGACCTGGATACGATCATTCGCCGCGTCGGGCACGACCCGGCCCGCCCCTTGTTCAGCCCGGAGCGCGAGCGGCTGGCGCGCCTGTTCGAATCGCGCGGCGCGCATTATGACAGCCTGCCGCACCAGATCGACACGACTCATATGAGTCCGCAAGCAGTCGCAGAGAGGGTGATCGCGTTATGGCAGCACAACCACTGACGATCGAGGGAGCGAACGGCGCGTACCCGGTGATCATTCGCCCCGGCGCGCTCGACGATGCCCTGCCCGCGTTTGTCGCGGAGCGCTCGTTTTCACGCGTAGCGATCATCACCAATGACACCCTCGCGCCGCTCTACGGGCAGGCGCTGGCCGCGCGGCTGTCAAATGCGTTTGTGATCAGCGTGCCGGACGGCGAAGCATACAAGACGTTGGAGACCGTGCGCGACACGTACGGGCAACTGCTCGACGGCGGAGTGGATCGCGCCGCGCTGGTGATCGGCCTGGGCGGCGGCGTGATCGGGGACATGGCCGGGTTTGCGGCGGCCACGTTCATGCGCGGGATCGCGTTCGTCCAGGCCCCGACCAGCCTGCTGGCGATGGTCGATTCCAGCCTGGGCGGCAAAGTCGGGGTGGACCTGCCGCAGGGCAAAAATCTGGTGGGCGCGTTCAAAGACCCGCTGGCCGTGTTTGCCGATACCGCCACGCTGCGCACTCTGCCGGATATTGAGCGCCGCTGCGGGCTGGCCGAGATCATCAAAGCGGCGCTGATCGCTGACCCGCCGCTGCTCGATCACCTGTTGGCGCACGGCGCGGCCCCGATTGAGACGGTCATCAGGCGGGCCGTGCAGGTCAAAAAAGACGTCGTCGAACAGGACCGACTCGAAAGCGGCGTGCGCGCCCACCTGAACCTGGGCCACACTTTCGGGCACGCCGTCGAACAGGTCAGCGGTTACGCGTGGAAGCACGGCCAGGCGGTTGGGTTGGGGCTGGTCGCGGCGGCGCGACTCTCCGAGCGGCGCGAGGTGTGCCCGCCGGGATTAGCCGCGGCAGTCGAACAGGCCGTTTCGGCGCTGGGCCTGCCGGTACGGTATAGCGGCCTCGCCCCGGACGCGCTGTGGGACGCGATGCATCACGACAAAAAATGGCGCGACGGCGCGGCGCGGTTCGTGCTGCTGGCAGGCACCGGCCAACCGTTGGTCGAGCCGGACGTGCCGCGCCACGACGTGATCGCCGTGCTGGATAGCTTGCGGGAGGACATATGAATATCCTGGTGCTGCACGGTCCGAACCTGAACTTGCTGGGCACGCGCGAGCCGGAGGTTTACGGCAGCATGACGCTGGACGACATCAACGCCCGGCTGGAAGCGTATGCCGCCGGCCAGGGCGCGACGCTGCGCATCCAACACAGCAACCACGAAGGTGACTTGATCGACGCGCTGCACGCCGCGCGAGGATGGGCGCAGGGCCTGATCATCAACCCCGGCGGCTACACGCATACCAGCGTCGCCTTGCGGGACGCGATCAGCGCGGTGCAGATTCCGGCGATTGAAGTGCATTTATCGAACATCCACGCCCGCGAAGCGTTCCGCCACACGTCGTTGATCGCGCCGGTTTGCCTCGGCCAGATCAGCGGCCTGGGATGGATCGGGTACCGGCTGGCGCTCGACGCGCTGCTGGCCCAGGACTCGCCGGGTTAACCTTGACAGGAGCGACCAGTTGAACGAACGGATTGTAGCTTTTCAGGGCGCACACGGTGCGTACAGCGAAGAAGCGATTAGCCGCCAGTTTGGCGAAGACGCTACCACGCTGCCATGCGAATCGTTTCCCGACATTTTCAAAGCGATCCAGCGCGGCAAAGCGACCAACGGCATGCTGCCGGTCGAAAACTCGCTGGCAGGCACCGTCGCGCAGGCATACGAGCTGCTGATGGAATATGATTTCCGCGTGCAGGCCGAAATTCTGCTGCCAATCGAACATCACCTGTTGGCGCACGCCGATACCCCGATCGATGATGTCCAGCGCGTGAAATCGCACCCGCAGGCGCTCGCGCAGTGTGCGGAAACGCTGCGGCGGCGCGGTTGGGAGGCGATCCCGACCTACGACACGGCAGGAGCCGCGCACGCCCTGGCCGAACACCCTGAGCCGAACACCGCCGTGATCGCCAGCGCGTTTGCTGCCGAGTTGTACAAGCTGGTGGTGCTCGAAAGCGGCATCGAAGACAACCCCGGCAACAACGTGACGCGGTTTTTTGCGATTGGCATCGACGACGCCCAGCGGCGCGATCCGAGCAAAACGTCGCTGGTGTTCGCCGTGCGTCACCGTCCGCGCGCGCTATACGACTGCCTGGGCGCGTTCGCCCTGCGCAATATCAACCTGACGAAAATCGAGTCGCGCCCGATGCGCGGGCGGCCCTGGCAGTACTGGTTCTATCTCGATTTCGAGGGTCACTGGCGCGACACGGGGGCCGAGGCGGCACTGGTAGACCTGCTGCGCCAGGCGTCCATCGTCAAAATGCTGGGATCGTACCCGGCGGCGCTGGGCGGTCCTAACACCAACGGCGCGTGATACGCCTGTATTTGCCAGAGTCAAAAAGAGCGTCATACTGAATGGGTATGGTGCTCTTTTTTATCAGGCGTCATCCGTTGACCGTTTTCCGTAGACCGCTGCCCGTGCCAACAATGGTTATACACGGTTCACAGTCAACGGGTAACGAGTCACGCAATCACCAGGAGCGGACTAAATGAAACTCACCATCATCGGCGGCGCAGGCGTGCGCGCGCCGTTTATGATCGCTGGGCTGGTGCAGTATGCGCCGCGCATCGACCTGCACGAGGTCTGGTTGATGGATATCGACGCGGACAAGCTGGACCTGATCGGCGGATTGTGCCAGACGCTAATGCGGCGTCATGCTGCCCCGTTTGCGCTGCACTGCACGACAGACGCGCGTGAAGCGCTGCGCGGGGCCGATCATGTGGTCACGACGATCCGCGTCGGCGCGGAAGCCGGGCGCGTGCTCGACGAACGTGTCGCGCTGCGGCACGGCGTCATCGGCCAGGAAACGACCGGGCCGGGCGGCTTTGCGATGGCGATGCGCAGCATCCCCGCCATTCTGGATATCTGCGCGCTGGTGGATGAGGTTGCGCCGGGCGCGTGGATTCACAACTTCACCAACCCGGCAGGGCTGGTGACGCAGGCACTACGCGATTCGGGTTATGCGCGGACGGTCGGCGTGTGTGACAGCGCCAATACGGCGCAGCATCACGTCACGGTTTTTTTGGGCGTGCCCGAAGACGCCGTACAAACGGAGGTGTTCGGCCTGAACCACCTGTCGTGGACGCGTAACGCGGTGGTCGCGGGCGTGGACCGGCTCCCGGCGCTGCTGCATAACGCGGATTTTGTCGCGTCCGGCCACCTGCGGCTGTTTGACGAATCGCTGCGCGACTGGCTGGGTATGTACCTCAACGAATACCTGCACTACTACTACTACCGGGATCGCGCGCTGGCCGCGCTCCAGGCCAAGCCGGAGACACGCGGCGAGCAGGTCCAACGCCTGACCGCCGAACTGCTCGCCCGGCTGCGCGAGGCGGACGATCCCGACGAAGCGCTGCGCATTCACCACACGATCATGGCGGCGCGATCCGCGAGTTACATGGCCCACGCGGACACATCCCACCCGTCCGGCACGCAACCCGGCCCCGAATCACAGCCGCACGAAAACGAGGAACTTGGTTACGCCGGGGTAACGTTGGGCTGCATCGAGGCCATGCAGCGCGGCCAGCCGCACCGCACGGCGCTCAACGTGCCGAACGCGGGAGCGATCAGCGGGATGCAAGCCGACGACGTGGTCGAGGTGACGTGCGTGGTCGATGCGGACGGCATCCACCCGCAGCTTATCGGCGCAGTGCCCGAACACCAATACCTGTTGATGCGCGCCGTCAAACGGTATGAGCGGCTGGCGGCGCAGGCCATCCTGACGCGGGACCGGGCCGCAGCGGTGCACGCGTTGTTTGAGCATCCCCTGGTCGGGTCGTATGCGCTGGCCGAAGCGCTGGTCGCCGATTACCTGGCCGCCCACCAGGCGTATGTGGGCACATGGCACTAACCCGTTTGACCGTCTGATTCGGGCGCTGACATACCGTTACTGTGTTGCTTGCAAGAAAATACGTATCCGTAGCACAATTAGAAAAAGTGACACATCTCCCTTCCGCCCGGTCAGACAACATGCAGTGAGGTCGAAGATGATTCGATTCAAGCAAACGATTCCGTGGCTGATCGTGATCGGGTTAGCCGTCACCCTCTGGCTGCCTGCTACCAGTTATGCGCAGGCTCCGTCGCGGGTGGTGATCAACTACCCGGAGTTAACAGACCTCGAAGATGCGCTGCAACTGGGGCTGTATTTCACCATCACTGACAATGCAGGGCGCGTCGTGCCGGATGCGCGCGTCCAATCGGCGCGTATTCTGACGGATGACGGCGCTACCCATGACGCCGCAGTCGAACAGCCCAACACGCCGTTTTACATCACGCTGGTGCTCGACGCGAGCGGCAGCATGGCCGGGGCTGCGGAGGCCATGCGCCAGGCGGCGATCCAGGCGATCAATGATGCGCCGGAACAGGCGCGTTTTTCGATCATCCGCTTCAATCAGAATATCGATCTGTTGCAGGATTTCACCGAGGACCGCAACCGCGCGATCAACGCGATTGGCGACGTAAAACCCGTCAACTTGAGCGGAACGTGCCTCTATGATGCGGCTTACGACGCCATCGACCGGCTGAGCGATGCGCCCCAGGGCCGCCGCGCGATCATCCTCTTCACCGATGGGCGCGACGAAACCGCGCAGGGCGATCCGTGCAGCCGCCACGTCTATGACGACGTGGTGACGTTTGCCAACAGTGCCAATTCGCGTGTGCCGATCCACACCATCGGGCTGTCCAGCAACCAGCAGGGCATCAACGCCAGCGAACTGCGCAACCTCGCCAGCTCGACGGGCGGGCTTTCGGCCATTGGCGATCAGGAAACGCTGCCGGAATTGTTCAAACAGATCATGGACGCGCTCAAAAGCCAGTGGCTGGCGACAATCGTTTTTTACCCGCTGCGCGGCACACACACCGCCACCCTGACCGTCACGCTCGAAGACGGCACGGTGTTACAGCCCGCCAGCGTGACGTTTGAGGTCGTGCGTGACTTCCAGGTGCCGATCACGCCCTCACCGACCGCCACGCCGATCGTCGTCAGCCTGGAAATCGAATCGGCCACCGTCGATCTCGATCAAGAGCTGGTCCTTTTGCAGGTAGCGGTCCAGGGCGAACAGATCATCGGAGAATACCGCTTCCGCTTCTTTGACGCGGATACCAACCTGGAACTGGCGAATTTCGTCGTGCCTGCGCCGCTGCCGTCGCCGGTCGTCGTGCCCGCCGACGAATTGCGCGGGAAGATCCGCGTCGAGCTACGCGCCTTTGACCGTGATGGCAACCTCATCTCGTGGCCGGGTGAGCGTGATAACGTGGAGGACCGCGTCACGTATGAATTTTCGTATGTCCGCCCCACGCCCACACCGCCTCCGGCGACCCAGACCGTGATCCCGATTGGCGTCGAGCTGAACAGCATCGCCTACAACCGCGATACCGATACCATCACGCTCGACCTGTCGCTGACCGGGCAAGACCAGATGGGCAGCCTGGAAATCAACATATTCGATGCCGATACCAACCTGCGCGTGAACGTGTACAATACCGACCCGGCGGAAACCATCCAGATCAAAGCCGAAGGGCTGGAGCCGCAAAAAGATTATGCGATCACCGTCATCGCGCAGAACGCCAGCGGCCAAAACCTGACGCGCAGCAACCAGCAAAAATTCACCTATACGCCGCTGCTGACGCCGACTCCGTCGCCGGAGCCAACCGCGTCACGCACGCCCACGCCCAAGCCGATGGCCGTCAGCATCGGGTCGGTGGGCATCGACGAAAGCACCGACGAGATCGTGATCGGCATCCTGACCGAAGACCAGGACCGCATCGACAGCTTCGAGCTGCAACTGCGCGACAGCCAGACCGGCCTGGTCGTGGGTGATTTTATCCACACACCGCCGCCCTACGACACGATCCGCATCCCCCTGCGCAACATCACCGCCGGGGAATACACCGCGATCCTGCGCGCCTTTGGGCCGGGTGGAACGCTGTTGATCGAAGCCAGCCCGCTCAATTTTGCCTATTCGCCGCCCCCGACACCAACGCCGGTTCCCAGCAGCACCCCGCTGCCAACGCCCACGCCGACCCCGACGCCGGGCATTATCGAACGAGTCAGCGACTCGGTGCGCGATAAACCGCTGCTGACGGTGGTCGTGGCGCTGATCGGTTTTGCGCTGTTGATCGTGCTGGTGCTGCTGATCCGCCCACGCAAGAAGCCCAAAACAGGCACCGATTTCCTCTCGGCGCAAACCGGCTTTTACCAGATGCCGTCAGCCGGAGATGCCAAGCCGGAAAAATCAGCGCCCGGCAAACCCCGCGCGCCAGCCGGATCGGGCGCTGAGGCGACGGCGATGCAGCCTTCCAGCGATCCGGGCGCGACCGACATATTCCCCGGCGCGTTCCCCCCGCTGGCAACGCTGGTCGTGGTCCGCTCACCGGCTGCGGGCCGGTTGGGGCCGAGCGTCCCGATCACGTCGGTGCCGTTCCGGATCGGGCGCGGGCACGAAGGTAACGATCTTACGCTAGACGAAGATACCAGCGTCTCGCGCAATCACGCGACCATCCAGTTTGAAAAAGGCCAGTTCTTCATCGCCGACCAGGGCAGCAGCAACGGCACGATGGTGGACAGCACGCGCTTGACGTCGCATACACCCTTCCCGCTGCATGACGGCGCGCGGATCACGTTCGGCAAAAACACCGAGGTCACGTTCAACGTCACCGATTCCGGTCCGGGTCCCGGCTCTGGACCAAGCGACGACCCGGACAAAACCGACTACGTTCGAATCAGTTGATTCGAGGTAAAAACGCATGGCTGAGCAACTCCAGACCCTGGACGTGGCGGGGTTATCCGAAACCGGGCTTAAACGCAAACGCAACGAGGATTATTGCGAGTTTAAGATTCCGCCACCTGACAGCCCGCAGAATGTCTTTGGCGCGTTGTTTGTCGTGGCCGATGGCATGGGCGGCATGGGTGGCGGGGATGTTGCCAGCCATACGGCGGTCAAAACCATCATGCACGAGTATTACGCGCCCGCCGCGCCGGATGCCGATCCGCTGGCTGCACTCAAACGCGCGATGGAAAAAGCCAACGATGACGTACGCGAGCAGGCCGCGACCGTCAACCTGCCACGTATCGGGGCCACAGCGGCGGGTGTCGTGCTGCTGCCAGGTGGTGAAGCGCTGCTGTTCAATGTCGGGGACGCCCGCGTCTACCGCGTGCGCCAGAACTATATCGAGCAGCTCAGCCACGATCAGAGCGTGTTACAGCACCAGCTCGATGCCGGGTATATCTCTGAGGAAGAGGCCCGGATGGCACGCAACGTCAACGTGACGGCGTTTGTCGGGCAGCCGCCGCCGATCGAACCCGTGTACCGGCGGACGCAGGTCCAGTTGGGCGACATTTTTGTGATCTGTTCAGATGGCCTGTGGGACCTGGTCGAACCGCACGAAATCTCGAGCACCGTGCAGCGACTGTCTGCCGAAGCGGCCACGCGCAAATTGATCGAGCTGGCGTACAAACGCGGCGCACACGACAACGTCACGGCGATTGTGATTCGCATCGGCCCCAGGCCGCGCCGCCGTCCGGTGTGGCTGCTGGGCATCCTGATCGCCGCGCTTGTCGTAGCGCTCGCCGCTGTGGCGGGGATCGTGCTGACGCAGAACGGTGGGTCCGCCGCCGCGTCCCCAACGCCTCCCGCGCAGGCAGGTGCCGCCCTGGTGGTGACCGGGACGGACACCGCCGGACCAACTGAAACGTCGATCACGGCCCGTGCTACTGAATCCGCGATCCGTACCGAAGTGACATCACAAAACGCCGCCTCCGGGACAGCGGAGGGAACCGGCACTGCAAACAGCAGCCCAGTAACGAATGGGGCCGTGATCAGCGTCTTCACCTCGACGCCGACAAAAACGCCAACCGCCACGCCGACCGTACCGTCCGCCACGCCGACCCACACGCCGACCGTCACGCCGACGCACACCGCCAGCCCGACGCCGACGGCTACACGTACGCCGATCGCCACAAATACGCCGACCGCCACGCCGACGCCGGTCCCGTCACGCACCCCCACGCCAACGCGCACTCCCACCGCGACGCCGCTCCCGCCAACGGCAACTCCTACGCCGACGCACACGCCCACCGCGACGGATACACTCGCCGCCCCGCCGACGGTGACGCTCAACCCAACGATCATCACCTGGACGCCGTCTCCATCCCCGACAGTGACGCCCACGCTGACGCCGGGTGAGCAACTGCTGGTATTCGCCGCTGACGAGGGCGTGATCCTGGGGGCAGAAACGCCGCTCTACCAGATCAAGACAGACGCCGCCGGAGGAAGCAGCGTCACGGCGGACGTCATGCTGGATCAAACGACGCGCGTGCGCGTGCTCAGCCAGGATGAACAGCCGATCCCGGATCAGGCGGACGACGTGCTGCGCGAGGTGGAAGTGTTGGATGGCAATTACGCGACCCGGACAGGCTGGCTGTCTCAGGCCGCGCTGGAAGCGTCGATGCCGGTCACGCCACGCGCTTTGGCGGACAACAGCAGCGGCGTGAATATCCGCCTGGGTGACAGTCTCAACTACCCGGTGGTTGGGCGGCTGCTCGTCGGGGAATACGCGCGCATCATCGGGATCAGCCGCCGGGGCACCGGCTGGTATCGCGTCGAACTGGCTAACGGGGCATCGGGCTGGGTTGCGCCCGGCGTGATCACCGTGATCGGCGACGTGAGCGGGCTGCCGCAGGTCATACCGCCCTCGCTGCCCAAACCAACAGCCACCCAGACTGCTCCGGCTACGGCAGTTCCGACCAGCGCACCTCAAGATTCAGGCGGGCCGCCGCCGATTGCGCCGCCGCCCGCCCCCACCAATCCACCGCCCCCCCCGCCGTCCACGAAGGAAACCGGCACCGGCAGCGCGCCAGGGGCGATCCCGCCGCCCACACCGGATAGTGGCATGTCGGTAAGCGGCTACCCGACGACCTAAATCCCAGGCCGCCATGCCGGGCTGTCGTTCCACGCCGAGGGATCGGTCAGGCGGCGCGGATTGGCCCCGCTGGCATCCATCAGGTACACGCAGCCGATGCCGTCGCGGTCGGAGATAAACGCGATCAGGCTGCCATCCGATGACCATTCCGGCCACCAGTCATTCGAGCCTGTCCGGCTCACGTTGCGCAGGTTGCTGCCATCGGCGTTGATCACATACACTTCCCAGTTGCCGTCCCGGTTGGACTGGAACGCGATCTGGCGGCCATCCGGCGACCAGGCGGGCATACCATCCTCAGCGGGATCGCTGGTCAAGCGCGTCTGGTTGCTGCCGTCGGCGTTCATGATATAGATTTCCGAGTTGCCATCTCGCTCTGAACCAAACACGATGTAACGACCATCCGGCGACCACGCCGCGCCCCCATCATTACCGGGAGTGCTGGTCAGGCGAACCGGATGGCTGCCATCGGCATTGATCACGTAAATGTCACCATTCCCGTTGCGGTCGGAATAAAACGCGATGCGGCTGCCATCGGGTGACCACGCGGGATGGTAATCGTTGGCCGGGTTGTTGGTCAGGTTGCGCAGCCCGCTGCCATCGGCGTTCATCACGAACAGGTCCCCCTGCCCGCCGATCTCCGAATAAAACACGATCCGGTAGCCGTCCGGCGACCACGCCGGGTCCCAATCATCGACGGTGTTATTCGTCAAACGGCGCTGTGCGGACCCGTCGGCCTTCATGACGTAGATTTCCCGGTTCCCGTCCCGCTCCGACACAAACGCGATCTCTCCTCTCCCGCCGCCAAATGGCGTGCTGGTCGGCAAGAGAGTCGCGGTTGCGGTGGGCAGCGGGGTCGCGGTCGGCAGCGGGGTCGCTGTTGGCAGCGGCGTAACAGTCGGCAGCGGCGTAGCAGTTGGCAGCGGTGGCAATGTCGGCAAGGCTGTCACGGTCGGCAGCGGCGTAGCCGTGCGGGTCGGAGTCGGCGTCGCGGTCGGCAGCGGGGTAGCCGTGCGGGTTGGAGTCGGCGTCGCGGTCGGCAGCGGCGTCACGGTCGGGGACGGGGTAAACGTCACGGTGAGTGTCGCCGTCGGTTCCAGCGTCGGCGTGACGGACGCCGTCGCGGTCCAGTTCGTCGCCGTCGCGGTCAGCGCGGCATCGGCCAGCGCTTCGACGGTCGCCTGCAAATCAGGCGTGGGCGTATCCGTAAAACTCGCGGCTGTTTGGGACAGGCTCAAGCCAAACAAATAATCCGCCGTCGCGTTGACGTCCGGGGTAGGCGACGCCGTCGGCTGGACTGCCCCCCCGGCCCCGCTGTCGCCGGTAGCGGTCGGCACAGGCGTTTCGGTGACAGAGGGCGTCATGGTCGGAGGCACGGGCGTGACACTCGGAACCGGTGACTCCGGCGTGGTGGTCGGCTCGTGCGGGGTGGGACTGGACAAAATCACGATGCCGGACGTGTTCAAGGTGGGCGTCAGCGTGGCTGGGGCCGGAGTCGCTGACGGCACAGCGGCCACCGGCGCTCCCCCGGACTCGCCGCCGCCAAGCGCCATGATCCCCAGCACGGCCAGCACCGCCACGACGGCCAGCCCCGCGATCCATACCACCGGACGGCGATAAAACGGGCGTCCTCCCGGCGCGGCGGGCAGTGATGGGACCGACGGCGCAGCAGGCGGCGCAGCGGACCGCGACACCGGGGCCTGAGATGGCACGCGGGGCGTTTTGCCTGCCGGTGCTGCGCGGCGGGTGGATATCGGGCCTTTGACCGGGCCGGGTGGCAGCGGTTTGGTCAGAAACTGGGTGGGTTGACCCGGCTGTCCGGCAGTGGCCGTGTCGAAGGCCTGCGCAAACGCCGTGACCGTCGGGTAGCGGTCGGAGGCGTTTTTCGCCAACGCGCGCCGCAAGGTCGTGGTCAGCGCTTCCGGCAGACCAGGACGCACCACATGCAACGCGGTCGGCTGTTCGTTCAGGTGCTTGTGCATCAACCCGTAGGGCGTCGGCGCTTCGAAGGGCACATGCCCGGTGATCAACTGGTACACGGTCACGCCCAGGGCATACTGATCGGTGGATGGGTTGGGCTGTTCGGCCCGCCACTGCTCCGGGGCCATATACAGCGGCGTGCCCAGCACCGCGCCGGTGGCCGTGAGCGCCGTACTGGTGCTTTGCAGCAGCTTGGCGATCCCAAAATCGACCAGGAAGGCGTTGCCCTGATCGTCAAACATGATGTTGCTGGGTTTGATGTCGCGGTGAATCACACCCCGGGTGTGCGCATAATCAAATGCCCCGGCAAGCTGGTTGAGCAGCATGCTGATGTCGACAAGCGAGGGGCCAGGCAGGTCGTTAGCGGCAAGTTGGGCCATCCGGTCAGCCAGCGTGCCGCCGGTGAGCAGCCGCATCACGATATAACTCGTGTTCTCTTGCACCCCGTAATCATACACGGGGATGATGTGCGGGTGTTCGAGCGCCGCCGCCGTTTCGGCCTCGCGGTGAAAACGGTCCACGAAATCGGACTCCGCAGCAAGCGCCGCCGGCATGACTTTGACGGCTACCGCCCGCTTGAGGGTCACTTGATAGGCACGGTAGACGGCCCCCATACCGCCGGTTCCAAGCAGTTCCTCCAACTCATACTGCCCGAAAAGCTGCCCCGAAAGGTCCTGAATACTCATAACCTGCTCGATTGCTCTGCTCATCAACATGGATTAAGCTACGAATCAAGTATAACTAAGTGCATCCTCCACGCACAATCCACGACGCACAAACCCCGGAGAATCGCGCGTCTGCACGGGCGCGTCTGGTACTGGAGTCCGGGTCAAAAACCGATTTTAGATATTTTTTACGACATTGATTTACGTTTTTTATGTCCTGAACTGCTACCTGGCTTGACAAACGCCCTTGAGATTGCCTACACTGACATTATGGATTGTTCCATTAGCGAACGAGTCGGGAATGGCATTGGCTGCCGCAGGGAAGAAGACAGCAGGGAAAAGGAGGGCACTGACAAACCTTCGGCACAGCGAGTCTGTGCCAGTTGTTTCTCCATTCGCACAACCGAGCGCAACCAAGGTGATCTAGGAGGTCAACATGGTAGGTATTGGGAACAAAATCCAGGCAGATTATGACCAATTGACAAGCATTGCCAACCAATTTGCCCAGGAGGCCTCTTCTACAGAGCAACTCACAAATCAGATCATGAGCCTAGTCGGCGAACTGGAAGGTGGAGGATGGATCGGGCGTGGAGCCGATTCGTTCTACAATGAAATGCACGATCTGGTCGAACCCGGGCTGACGCGCCTGGCGCGTGCCCTGGAAGACGCGAGCAACGCCGTCAAGCAGATCAGCAACGTTATGTCGCAGGCCGAACACGAAGCCAGTTCGCTCTTCGGACAACACTAAAGGTAGCCGTTTGGTGCGTCGCATCCGATATGCGCCGCATCGGACTCTAAGGAGGTCACTATGCCTGATGTACAGATGGATTTCGATCAGATGGAGGATATGTCCCGCCTTTTCAAACAGGGCGCACAGCAGCTCGGAGATACCATCCGCAGCATGCAGAACATCGCCGGGCAGTTGGAGGATGGCGCGCTGTTAGGCCGTGGTGGTGATGCACTGGCCGCCGCTGTGCGTAACAGCCTCAACTCGCGAATCGCGGCCCTGCAAGACAAACTCGACGAGTTGTCGATGGATATCACGGGCGCACTGGTCGATCTGCGTGACGGCGACACTGAAGCTGCCAGCCGGTTCAAGGGCTAGAAAGAAAGGGTGTAGAACATGTCTATATTCAGTTGTGTAATGGGCGACGTCGAAGACGTCATGAACCAGGTAGCCCGGCAAGCAAGTCAGGTTGAAGATGTAGCGGGCGGCATCCGGAGCGGCATGCAGCCGATTATGGGTGGTGCATGGACCGGCCAGGGTGCGCGAGCATTTACCGACGAAGTACAGTCCCGTTTGATCCCCCAAATCATGGCCTTGGTCGCGTCGATCACGGGCTTTGGCGGCGGTATCTCCAACGCGCTGGGCATGATTCAGCAGGCGGATAACGACGTGTTCGGGGTCGTGGGACAGGTAACCGACGTCTTCGATTCGATTTTCTAACCCCGTCGATGATCTAACCCGAGAACACCGTTCCAAAGGGAGGAACTCATGGCCGAAGTTTCAATGGATTATGACGCTGTACAACAGATGTCCGACGGGTTTAGCACCTCGTGTGATACGCTCCGTGCGGTCAGCCAGGCGCTGGAGGTCGCGATTGCGATCCTCAAAGCCACAGCATTGTTCGGACTGATTGGTAACATGGCAATGGTACACTATCTGGAAGGCATCAAGCCGCACGTAGACACCCTGGCTAACACCTGCGAAGAACTCAGCCAGGACCTGGTCGGCGCGATTGTCAGCCTGCGCGACGGTGATTATTCCGGGTCGCAGCGCTTCGTGTAACGTACGTCCATCTCGCAGAAAAACGAGCACCCACCCGGCACGCGCCGGGCGGGTGTTTTTTGCCGGTCAAACCGTCTCAGTAGCCAATCAGCGCCGTCACCAGGATCAAGATGATCGTCATCAGCACGACCAGCGTCCCTACCGCCATCAACGGGCGGCTGATTGACCGTTTGCGCTCCGCCGGGACCTCGCCAAAACGGGTGCGAAGCTGCTTGGCCAGCACGCGCACGTCCTGCTGCCGGCGATCCGGGTAGCGTGCAACGGCCTGGTGTACGATGGCGTGAATCTCCTCGGACAGATCGGTACGGGCCAACGGCTCCGGCACGCCGCGTTTCACCAACTGGCGGACCTCTTCATCCTTACGCTGCGTGAAGGGGAAAGCCGGGTGCCCGGCCAGCATCTCGTACAACAAGATGCCCAGCTCGTACACATCCGAGCCGTAGGTCAGCGGCGCATCCTGCGCGATCAACTCCGGCGGGGTATAGGCCGGTACGGCAAAACGACGCATCCAATCCGGGTCAATCGCCTGCGGATCGCCTAATGCGCCCAACAAACCGAGGTCCAGCAGCAGCGGGCGCGGAATGCCCTGTTTATCCTCGCGCACAAGAATCGCATCCGGGTTCAGATTGAGGTGCAGCGTATTGGCCCTGATGTGCATAAATGCCAGCGCATCGGCCAGACTGATCGTCATCCAGGCGGCGTGCTGGAACCAGGGCTGCGGGTTTTTGAGCAGCATATCGCACAAAAACTCACCTTCTGCGTGCTCGAAAACCTCGTAATACTTGGTTTCGGTGCGAAAAACGGTTTTGCCATAGGGCCGCTGTTTCACGTCGGCCTGCTGGTAGGCCGGGAGCAGCACAGGCAGCATGGCATGTTTGCGCTGCTGCGCCAGATCGGCCAGCAGACGGGCTTCGCGCCGCAGCTTGTCCTGGCAGCCATTATGGGCGATCTTCAGCAGAATCTTTTCTTCACCGCGCTGGGCTTCGTAGATCGCGGATGTGCGCAGCACGCGCAGCAGCCGGATGACTTCGATATCTCCCAACCATTCGCCGTAATCCAGAATGGTCGGAATATCACCTGCCGGGCAGTCCGGTTCCTGGCACCAGAGGTTACCATCGGGCGATACTCGTTGACAGATAGTGCAGACGCGTTTCACGGGGGTTTCTCTCTGTATAATTGGCAACTGAAACGTGATCGTTCAGTCTGGCACAGCGTATCATCTCACAGGTATGCACGTCCTGCTTGACATGCCCCACCACTTATGCCAGAATGACTCACAATCATCTCATGATTTTTGTTTATAGTTAAAGTACAGCGTTCTTGAATTTGTGTCAAACGTGCCGGTGCGGGGCGGTTTGTAAGGCAACCACTCAAGACAACCTCACTTCCTCGCGCTGGCGAGCGGTCCGTGCCGCGCTTTCTGCTGCACCCATTCTATCGTCCGTGATCATTGGAGACTCAAACTCATGCCTGAGTTTACGAACCGTCCCCCACGGATTCAACCGGAGCTGCCATTTGGCGAGGTGACGATCCCGTCCCCGCCGTCCGTGGAAACCGGCAGCCAGTCGTTGGTACAGGTCGCGCTGCCGCTGATCACGATCATCGGTTACGTGTTTGTCAGCGCAACCGGGCAGGGACGCAGCCTGCTGCTGCTGATCCCGATGGGCATGTCGGTCGTGGCGTCCACGTCCGTCGCGGCCATCAATTTCTTTCGTGGCAACAAGGAAGAAGCCCGCAAACGAAAAGCGTACGCGCAGCGCCTGGTCGAAATGCGCAAAGAGATGATCGCCTCGCACGACATGCAGCGCCGCTTTTACCTCTACAACTATCCCAGCCCGGAAAGCGCGTTGAATATCGCCGGGGACCGTGAGAACCGGCAAAGCGGGCTGCGCCTGTGGGAGCGCCGCACGACGGATAATGACTTTGGCGTGATCCGGCTCGGCATGGGCACGCGGCCCTCCACCGTGCATTACGCGGTGACGGCTGGGACCGACAATCAGGAAGACCCGCAGATGCAAGATGCGGTCAAGCTGCAAGAGGATTCGCAGTATGTGACCGACGCACCGATCACGATCCCGCTACGGCGCTATCTCAAGCCGGATCAAGGCCCCAACCAGGCGGAAAGCTCCGAAAAAGGGGACCCGGCGAACCAGTCGGTCGAGGCGCGGTTTGCCATCGGCATCGCCGGGACCAACAGCACCCCCACCTATGATTTTATCCGCGCGACGATGGTACACCTGACCGCATTCCACGCCCCGACCGATCTGCGGCTGTACGTGGTCGGTGCCCCGGCAGCGCGCGAGCAGTGGGAATGGGCCCGCTGGCTGCCGCACTGCAACACGTCGCGCAACCAGCAGGGCACCGGCGATCAGTTGTGCTTCGAGCGCGACAAGGTCCGCCGCTTCTGGGACGATTTGCAGGCCGAATTGGAGCGCCGCCAGCTCCGGCTGGCCGATAAGGACAGCGAAACCGACCCCACCCTGCCGCACCTGGCTGTTGTCGTCGACGGGATGAGCGTGCAGGGCGAGTCGTCACCGCTGGGCGAAGTGCAGGCCGAGGCAGCCGTCTCGATCCTGTTGAACAGCGGGCCGCGCCTGGGCGCGTCGATCATCTTTGTCGTGCCGACGCGGGCGCAGGTGCCCAGCGACTGCAAAGCCGTGGTCGAAGTCGAGCCGGTTGAAGGCGTGATGGCCTTCCGGTATGCCGAAGTGGGCGTGAACACCCCGCGTTACGTCGGCGTGGCCGATACACTCGACACCGAACAGGCCGAGCAGGATTTCGCGCGGAAACTCGCGCCGCTGGCCGTGCGCACGACGTATGGCGGTGACCTCGCTACCGCCGTCAACCTGCTGGAGATGAACCAGGCCGAAACGGTGGAAGAACTGCCGATCCTGGAGTATTGGAGCCAGACACGCAAGCCTGAAAACAGCGAATGGTTGAGCGTGCCCATCGGCCTGATGCCCGGCAACAAGGTGCGCTCGCTCGTGTTCAGCGCCGACGGCGACGGCGTGCATGGCATGATCGCCGGGACGACTGGCTCCGGTAAATCCGAGCTGCTGCTGACGCTCATCGTCGGCATGGCGATCAAGTACGACCCCAGCGTGATCAATTTTGTGCTGGTGGACTACAAAGGCGGCGCGGCGTTTGACCCGTTCCGCACGCTGCCGCACTGCGTGGACATTGTCACCAACCTGCAAGGCACGGCTGGCGTGCGCACCTTTACCGCGCTGCGCTCCGAACTGAACCGGCGCAGCAAGCTGATCGCGGACACCAACGTCAAACACATCGTCCATTACCGCCAGAAAGGGCTGCACATCACGCGCGAGCCGTTCCCGTTTCTGTTCGTCATCGTGGACGAGTTCGCGGAAATGGTCAAGGAAAATCCCGACTTCAAAGCGCAGCTTGACAGCATCACGCGCCTAGGCCGTGCGCTGGGCGTGACCCTGATCACGGCCACGCAGCGCCCGGCAGGCGCTGTTACCGACCAGATGCGCGCCAACATGAAGTTCCGCATCTGCCTGCGCGTCGAGACGATGGAAGACAGCCGCGAACTGCTCCGGCGCTCGGACGCGGCCTTCCTGCCGCCGAATATCCCCGGACGCGCGTACGTGCAGGTGGGCAACGAAAACGTCGAGCTGATGCAGGTCGCGCGGGCGGGCGCTCCCTACACCGGGCCGCAAATCGACACCGAGCCGCCCGTGGTCTGGCTGGATCGCCAGCGGGCCGAGGCGCAGGGTGGACGCCCTGCCGGGCCGCTGCAAGAAGCGCCCGCGCTTTCAGACGTGCTGGTCGAGATCATGCACCGCATGGCCGAAAACGATGACGACGTGGTCAAGCAGAAAAAACCCTGGCCGGACCCGCTGCCCGCCGAACTGCCGCTTGACGCCGCCTATATCAGCGGCGAAACCGAGCGCAACCCGTTGCTGCCGCTCAGCCCGGCGCTGCGAACGTGGCTGCACGGCGAAGGATCGTGGACCGGCGTGGACTGGCGCGAAGACGCGATGCGCGCCGTCGTGGGCCTGATCGACAACCCGATCCGCGCCGAACAACTGCTGCTGCGCCTGGACCTGACACGCGGCCATGCCGTGATCTTTGGCGCGTCCGGGTGGGGTAAAACGACGTTTTTGCGCACCTTGATCACCAGCCTCGCCGTGACCCATTCGCCCGCCGAGATGCACATGTATTTCTTCGACTTTGGCGGGCGCGGCCTGGACGTGCTGGAAACGCTGCCGCATCGCGGCGCATCGATCATGCCCTCCGAGGAAGAACGCGTGCAGCGCCTGCTGCGCCGCCTGGAAAGTATCCTCGAAGAGCGGAAATCGATCCTCAGCCAGGCGCGCGCCGACAACCTCAGCACCTACAACGCCACGCATCCCGACAACGTCCTGCCCGCGATCCTGTTCGTGATCGACAACTTCGCGGAATTCAAAGAGAACTACGAAAACTCGATGGATAAGATGATCTCGGTGGCACGCGAGGGCCGCGCATACGGCGTGCATCTCGTCGCCACCGCCGAGCAGACCAGCGCGCTGCCGGGCAAACTCTACAGCCTGTTCACCGAACGGATCACGCTCAAACTGGCCGACGCGACAGAGTACGCCAACGTGGTCGGGCGCGGCGTGCCCGGCCTGGATGACATCGCCGGGCGCGGCTTTGTAGCCGTCGAGCGCTCGCCGCTGGAATTCCAGACCGCGCAGCCGGTCGGCATCACCGTCGAAGAAGAAGCGGAAGGGTTGGACGAAAACACCAAGCTCTCGATGCTGGCCCAGGTCATGCGCAGCGCGTGGCAGGGCGAACGCCCGGAAAGCATCGACGTTCTGCGCTCGATCATCCCCCTGAAGAGCCTGCTGCCGCCGATTGGCACAGGCGATGGCCGCATCGAAACGATCATCGGCCTGGAAGACCTCGACCTCAAACCGACGCGGCTTGATTTGCAGCTTCGCGGGCCGCATTTTGTGGTGGTCGGCCCGCCGCTGTCCGGCAAAACGACCGCGCTGCGTTCGTGGGTGCTTTCGCTGGCGCACACCTACGCCCCGTCCCGCGTGGCACTGGTCCTGATCGACTTCCAACAGCGCTTCTTTAAGTATGGCGGGCAGCGCACGTTAGGTAATCTGCCGCACGTGCTTGAGGCGATCTCCGAAAAAGAGCAGCTTACGGCGATGGTCGAAAAACTGCAATACGAGTACGAGCAGCGGCCCGAAGACGTGCCGCGCCCGGAGATTTTCGTCATCGCGGATAATTATGACGACTTCACGAACGTGGTTGGCACGCCGACGCGGGCCAAAGAATACGCCGACCTGGCCGAACTGGCCCGCAAGTACGGGCCGGAGGGCCTGCACTTTGTGATGTGCGGCTCGACGGGCATCATGCGCGCGATGGACGACCTGATGAAACAGGTGGTATCACCGCGTTATGGCCTGGGCCTGGATGCAGCGGAATCACCGGGCGCGCTGGGTGGGCGTGTGCGCAGCGGCGGCAGCGACGAATTCCCGCCGGGGCGCGGCTACGTGGTCAAAGCAGGCCGCCTGCTGCTGATCCAGACCGCCATCCCGCACGACGAAAGTGATCTCGAAGGCTCGCTCGACGCGTGGGTGGATGAGATCAACGGGCACTACCCGGAACGCGCGCGCTGGTACATCGAGATCAACCCGCCGCCGGAACCGGAGCCAGAACCGGAGCCAGAACCGGAAGAAAAACCAGAAACCGCCGATGTACCCGCCAAATAAGGGGCGTCTATGGACCGCATCATTCTGACCATTTCATCCGAGTTGTTTGACGAGACGGATCAGGAAGCATCCGTGCGTAAAAACGTGACCGTGCGCAGCCTGATCGATGAGATCAGGCGCGAATTCAGCCTGCTCGACGGCAATTACACGCTGTCCGTCAAGGGCGGCAGCAGACAGCTTGAGCTGGATAAAACGCTGGAACAACTGGGGATCCAGACCGGCGCTGAATTGACCTTTGACCGCGAGCGGCGGCGGCTCAGCCAGCAGATCGTGGCGCGCGGCGGGCAGTACTTCCAGGCGATCAGCGGGCGGCGGCGGGCTGTGCTGCGTGAAGAGTCGACCGGGCAGGTGTTCGAACTGGACTGGCAGCCCGCCATCATCGGGCGGCCCGACGCGGCCAACCTCGCCAGCGCGGACGCGCTCGCTGTCAACCTGGGCGGGCTGCCGGAGGCCCGCACCGTCTCGCGCCAACATGCGCGCATCACCGAATATGGCGGGCAGTTTTTCCTCGAAGGTGTCGCGGAACGCAACCCGACCTTTTTGAACGAACAGCAGCTTTTGCCCGGCGAAAAACGCGCGCTGGCGTCCGACGATAAAATCCGCGTGGGCAGCATCACGCTGGCGCTGACCCTCCGGTAACGACCGGTGGCCCAACCCTGCGCGGGGGGACGATCAAAACGCCCCCCGGCGCAGCAGCACGACCTGCACCGTGCGCCAGAGAATCTTCAGGTCCAACCACACGGAATAATTGCGGATATAGTACAGGTCATCTTCGGTGTGAAGGTGCATCGGCTTATCCGCGCGGCCATTGATCTGCCACCAGCCGGTCAGGCCCTGCGGCACCTCAAAACGCTTGCGCTGCCACGCTTCATACTGCTCGACCAGCCAGGGCATCTCCGGGCGCGGCCCGACCAGCGACATCTGACCGCGCAGGATGTTGAACAACTGCGGGAGTTCGTCCAGGCTCAGCCGCCGCAGCCAGCGCCCCACCCGCGTGATACGCGGATCGTCGGCGTGTTTATGAATGATGTTGCCCTCATCGTCCAGGGTGGCGACCTGCGCCTGCAAGTTTTCGGCGTTTTCCAGCATGGTACGGAACTTATACATGGTGAACAGCCGCCCGCCTTCCCCGACGCGCTGCTGCCTGAACAACGCCGGACCGGGCGAGTCGCGTTTGATCAGCAGCGCCAACAGGCCCATTAGCGGCAGCACCGGCACCATCAGCAGCGAGACGACCATCAGGTCAAATACGCGCTTGACCAACCGCTGAAACGGGTCCAGGGCCGGTTCTTTGAGCGCCAGCAGCGGCATGCCGCCAAAATCCTCGATGTTGACACGCAAAAACGCCATGTCAAAATAATCGGGGATCAGGCGAATATTCACCGGCAGTGATTGCAGGCGAAACACAAACTCGCGTTGATCCTGCGCCGCCTGCCGCGAGAGCGCGATCACGACTTCGGAGATGCCATGCTGCGCGATTACATCGTGCGTCTGGTCCAGCGTACCGAGCACCGGCAGGCCGCAGGGCTGCGCCGCGCCGCTGCCGTCGTCCACAAACCCGACCGGCACCAACCCCATCCACACGTGCGCCTGGATCATGCTGGCAACGTCACACGCGATCTCACCTGTCCCGACGATCAACACGCGGCGCATGTGATAACGATGGCCACCTTGCAGGCGGAACCAGGCACGCACGGCGACCCGGTGCGCGGTGACCAGGCCCAGGTACAGCGCCAGAAAATACACGTATTCCAGGCGTGATATCTCGCGGTAGGTGAAATACAGCCCGCCCGCCAGGATCAACCACGCGAACACCGTCGCCTCGATGACCTTGACCAGCTCGACGGCGATATACAACATGTGCCGCGCGCTGTAGACGTTCAGCGCGGCAAACGTCGCCCCCCAGGTCAGCGCGCCCACCAGGTAGACCGGCAGCGGAAACGCCCAGGTGGCGGCTGAGCCTGGCCGCCCCAGCGGAATATGCGTGCGTGCCAGGCTGGCAAGCTCCAGCGCCAGCGCGACCAACAGCACATCGGAGAAAAACAGAAATAGGGTGAATCGCAGGCTGTGTTTTGCCATATTGCCGGACTGCGCTATTGGCTGGCCCTGGTGATCACGGCTTCCAGGTAACGGGATTTTAGCTGCTGCTGCGCCAGCGTACGCTTAACCGGCGGCAGCCGTAAGATCGCGCCCAGGATGGCCGCCAGCGCGCGGTGGCTCCACTGGGTACGCCGGTCAAAAATGAGGTCTTGAAGCTGGCCGCGTTCGGTGGCCGCCAGCACCACGCGGTGCGCAAAGGTCAGCGGCGTGACGGTGCGCTGCTCGCGCTCGCGCAGCGTAATGCTGCCGGGCGCGCACACCCGCGCACACACGCCGCACCCCAGGCAAAGGTCGTCGTTGAGCCGGGCTTTTTTCCTGGCAGGCCGGGCGGGATCGTGCGCCGATACCAGCGCCAGCGCCTCCACCGGGCAGACGTTCACACACTTGGCGCAGCCGGTGCACGTGGCGGCGTCAATCACGGGCAGGAAATGGCTGGTATGCAGCGGACTCGCCAGCTCGAAGCGGCGCGCCGCGTTTAGTGCCTCGCAGCAGCAGCCGCAGCAGTTACACATAAAATTAACCCGTTCGCGGGCGTTGTCGCCAAACTGCACCAGATTATGATCGTAGGCGGTTTGCAGCAGGTCCAACCCTTCGGCGAGGTCCACTTCACGCGCGAACTGGTGGCGGATCAAACCCTGCGCCGTATCATTGAACGTCATGCAAATATCGAGCGGCGCGTCGCACGCCTCCGCGACGTGCTGCATCTTGTGGCGGCAGTAACACAGGCTGATGCCAATCTGCGATGCCGTTCGCAGCACCTCGCTGGCGCGTTCGTAGTCCAGCACCATCACGCCGGGCGGGATCACCTGTTCGTTGACGAGAATCCGCCCAAGCTGGGTATCGCCGCCTTCAAACAGGTGCGTGAAAAAGTCGTCTTCGAGGGCGCAGTACTGGTGGTACAACTCCGCCAACTGCTTTTGATCGACGTCGTCACGGACGCGCATCATCGAGAACTCGAAGAATCCGGCCATCGGCGGCGGCAGGGTGTAGGTGGTGCGCCCGTCGTCGTGTTCCATATCGACCAGCACGGCGCGACTCGCCAGCCCGTCAAGCACCGAGCGCGCGGCGGCGAGGTCCATTTTCCAGATGCGCGCGGCATCCTGCGCGGTGAAGGGCTGGATCGGCAGTTGCGCCACCAGCCCGGCTTCGTACTCGCTGAACAGGATTTTCAGGATTTTGTAGAGTGTGCCGGTGGGCGCGGCCCCTTGAGGAAAGCGATTGAGCCGGTCCACCAGCCGGGTATAGGCCGGGGCGTGACCATTCATGACGTCATCCTCATCGATCTACGCGCGTGTTTCTGTAACGATAGCACACTCCCGCTTTACGCGCCGCGCAGCACCTCCCCTGTGCGTGCCAGTGTCTCAAATACCCGGTCCGCAATGGGGACAGTGGCCGGCCCCAGGCCGCAGGCAGGCGCGATCAGGCTGTGATCCGCGAGTTCGTCCGCCGTGATCGTGACGCCGCGCGCCGACGCTTTAGCGCTGATCAGCGCGATGCCATCCAACAGGCGCTGCGCGAGGTCATGCGGGGTGACCGCATGCACGCTTTCGTTGTTGGGCACGATGCCCCACGCGATCACGCCGCCGCGATCCAAAAACGCGCGCAGCTCCACCGAATAGAGCGCGAGGTTTTCCAGGTAGCCGTAGGCGTCCAGGTTGAGGATGTCTACCGAAGTTGCCAGCAGCACCGACCAATCGGTGTTGGCGCAGCAGTGCACGCCCGCCAGCGCATTTTCCTGGTGGATGGCGGCGAACACTTCGTCGAGCATCTCGATCACCTGCTCGCGACTCAGGCTGATGAACGCCGACCCAAACGACGCCATGTACGGTTCGTCCACAAAGATGATCACATTGGGACGGATGGCGGCTAACTGGCGGACCTGCCAGCGCGCGTTCATCGCCGCGTTTTTGACTATCGTGTCGGCCAGCATGTCGTTATACAGCCCGGAGCGCAAATCCTGATCCACGACGGTCAGCCCCAGGCTGACCGGCCCCGTCACCTGGCCTTTGGCCCACTCACCCGGCGCGGCGCGCAGCGCATCCAACATGGCGAAAAAGCCCTCGGCGACTGCCGGCTGCAACCCGAACGAGTCCACGTCATCGGCCAGGTAGCGCTCGTAGAAGGCTTCCAGGTCGGGCGTCAGGTCGCCGGTCGTGTCGAACGTGACCTTTTCGTTGGTTTCGTCCAGCACGATACGCGGCAGGGACGCGGTGTACTGCGCGTACATGTTTTCGCGGAAGCTGCGGCGCGACAACTGCGGCCAGGCGGGTATATCCAGCGTGGCGGCCAGCCGGTCGCTGATCGGCTGCGCCGCCGGATACGGCACGCTGCCGACATGCGTCGTCCAAAAACGCGGCGTAAAATCCATCACTTCGCCTCCTGTGATACGGCGGCCAAAAAAGACGCGATCGCGGTGAAATAGGCATCCATGCCCAGAAACAACAGGTCATTATGCCCCGCGCCGGGGATAAACACCAGTTGTTTATGGGCGGCAGGCGAAGCGTCGTACAGCTCCTGCCCGTTGCGGGGCGGGATCAAGCTATCTTGCGCGCCGTGAATGACCAGCAGCGGCAGATCGATCTCCGCCAGTTTGCGATCGTTCCCGACCGGGTCGGGCAGTTTGTCGGCTACCAGCGGCGGCAGGCCCAACCGGGCCAACAGGCGCGTCGCGCGGGAAAAACCGCTCTCGATGATGATACCCGCGAACCGTTCCGGGTGGGTGTGCGCCGCGTGAATGGCGGGCGCGCTGCCCAGCGAACGGCCCATCACGACCAGCGTTCGCGCGGCCAATCCCGCTGCGCCAAACACGTCCGGCAGCGCCACCAGCACCGCATCGACATCGGCCAGCAGCGTGCTGACTTTGGGCGACCCCGTGCTCCACCCATACCCCCGGTAATCTACGACCAGCAGCGACGCGCCCGCCGCGTGATACTGCCCGGCAAAACTATCGTGATCGCTGGCGATCTCGCCGTTGCCATGAAAGTACAGGATCACGGGCGCGTCCGGCGCGTGGGCATACAGGCGGTAACCCAGCACGACGCCATCCCCAACCGGGATCGTACCGTCATGCACGTTGGGCAGGCGGCTGGTGCCGGGCCGGGCCGGACGCGGGTAAAACAGCGTAGCTGTCACCAGCGGGTTGTCGAGCGCGCGCAGGCCCATTCGTTACCCTTCCAGGACGCCAACGCTGGCCAGCAGCGCGCGCAGCCCGTCGCGCTGGGCCGCGCTGACCGGGTGAATCGGCAGGCGCGGCGGCCCGGCAGGCAGCCCCATGATCTCCAGCGCGGCTTTGACCGGCGCGGGATACGACCCAAAACGCGGCAGTCCCTCGCGCAGCACCGCGACTTTCGCCTGAAGCGCGCGCGCGCGGGCATGGTCCCCGACCTGGAACGCGTCGTAAAGGCCGACGGCCAGCGCGGGCGCGACGTTCATCGTCAGCCCGACCGCGCCGTCCACGCCGTAACACAGCGCGCCGTAAATCAGCGAGTCTTTACCCACAAAGATGCGAAAATCCGGCGGGCAGGCACGCAGAATCGCGTTCGTCTCGGCCAGGTCGCCACTGGAATCCTTCACGCCGATCACGTTCGGGATATCCCTGGCCAGCCGCGCCAGCGTGGCCGGGGCGATCTTCACGCCGCCGGTGCGGCTGGGGTTGGAATAGGCCAGGATTGGCAGCGATACCGCCGCCGCGACATCGGCATAATAGGCGTATAGTTCATCCTGCGACGGGGATACAAAATACGGCGTGACGACCGTGATCGCGTCCGCGCCAGCACGCTCAGCCTGCCGGCTGAGGGCGATGGCGTCGCGCGTGGTGATCGCGCCCGTACCCATGATGACCGGCACGCGCCCGTTGGCCGCTGCCAGCGCTGCGTCGAGCAGGGCCGCGCGCTCGTCCGCCGCCAGCGCGAAGGCTTCACCCTGGCTGCCCGCGATAAATAAGCCGTGTACGCCGCCCGCCAGCACGTGCTCGACCAGCGCCGGGACGCCGTCCAGATTCAACGATCCGTCGGCGTGCAGCGGGGTGACCAGCGGCGGAATCATGCCGAACAATTCAGTTTTTGCCATAGATGTGCCTCATGGTGGTTACGCGTTAACCGTTTTCTGTGATGCGTCGTGATAACGATGCGGCCTGCCGCTGACGGTCAGCGGCCTACCGCCGGTAGCGGCCCATTAACTGCCCTTCTGCCAGGACGTGCCCATCCATCGCGGCCAGGGTGTCATTTTTGGTCGCGCCGGGCCTCAGGTCCAGCACGGTATCCAGCGCGTAGAGCTTGAAAAAATAGCGGTGCGTGCCGCTCGGCGGCTGGGGACCGCCGTAGGCGGTTTCGCCCCAGTCGTTTTTGCCGTGCGCGGCATCGCCCGGCAGATCGGCATCCGAGCCGATCCCTGCCGGCAGCGCGGCGGCATCAGCGGGCAGGTTATACACCACCCAATGCACCCACGTGCCACGCGGCGCGTCGGGATCGTCCATGATCAGCGCGAAGCTCACCGTTCCGGCGGGCGCGCCGCTCCATACCAGCGGCGGAGAGACATTTTGCCCCTGACGCGCGTGAGCAGCGGGGATCAGGTCTCCTTCGGCAAATGCGGCGCTGGTTAGCTGGATCGACATGGGAATATCCTCCTGGGACAACGTTTTTTCGTCGTCACCGCCAAAGACCGAACAGGCAGCCAGCGCAAGCCCGGCCACCAGGCCGATCAGCAGCAGAATGGTTTTGTTGGGCATTGAACCCCCTTTCATTGTACTGCTAATCGCCCGCCACGCGCAGCCGCTCGCCGGTCTGGACGCGCCATAACGTCGCGTAGATGCCGTCGCCTTGCGTCAGGTCTTCGTGGCGGCCCTGCTCGCGCAGCGCGCCATTTTCCAGCACGAAGATGCGGTCGGCGTTACGCACGGTCGAGAGCCGGTGCGCGATCACGATCGTGGTGCGGCCCACCGTGATGCGCTCCATCGACCGCTGGATGGCGGCCTCGGTTTCGTTATCCACCGATGACGTGGCTTCGTCCAGGATCAAGACGGGCGGGTCTTTGAGCACCGCGCGCGCAATCGAGATTCGCTGGCGCTGCCCGCCGCTGAGCTTCTGCCCGCGCTCGCCGACGATGGTATCGTATCCCTGCGGCAGCGTCATGATGAAGTCGTGCGCCTCCGCGATCTTGGCCGCTTCGACGATCCGGTCCATCGGCGCGTGGAATGTGCCATAGGCGATGTTTTCTTTGACGGTGCCGTGAAACAAAAACACGTCCTGGCTCACCAGCCCAATCGCGCCGCGTAAATCGGCCAGGTGAAACTCGCGCACGTCGTGCCCGTCCAGCGTGACGCAGCCCTCCTGCACGTCATAAAAACGCAGCAGGAGTTTGATCACGGTGCTTTTACCTGCGCCCGTCGCGCCGACAATCGCCGCCGTGTCGCCCGCCGGAATATGCAGCGACAGCCCGCGCACCACTTCTTGCCCGCCGTTGTACCGGAAGCGCACGTCCTCAAACGCCACCTCCCCGCGCACGGAGCCAACTGCCTGCCGCCGGGGACCATCGTTGACTTGTGATTCCACGTCGAGCAGGTCAAAGATGCGCGTCGTGGACGCCATCGCCCGCTGGTAGAGATCGAGCGTCTCGCCCAGGCGCGTCAGGGGCCACAGCAGGCGCTGAGTCATGAACACCAGCACGCTGTATACGCCGACGTTCAGCCGGCCATCGAGCGCCATGTGCCCGCCGAAGACCATGATCGCCAGAAAGCCCATCACGATCACCATGCGGATCAGCGGGACAAAGGCCGCGCTCAGCGCGATCGCGTCCTGGTTGCGGCTGCGGTAAATGTCGCTCTCATGGCGCATACGCTCCACTTCGTGCTGTTCGGACGTAAAACTTTTGATGGTGGCGATGCCGCCCAGGTTGTTGGAAAGCTGGCTGTTGAGGATGCCGACCTGCTCGCGGACCGCCGCATAACGCGGCGCGAGCCTGCGCTGAAACCGGATCGATCCCCAGACGATGAGCGGCATCGGCAGCAGCGCCATCCAGGTCACGCCGGGGGCAACCGCCAGGAACAGGCCGCCGATCACGATCACGGTCGTCGTGACCTGGATCATGTCGTTGGCCCCCACGTCCAGAAACCGCTCAAGCTGGTTGATGTCGTCATTCAACACGGACATCAAGCCGCCCGTGCTGCGATCCTCAAAATAGGCCAGTTCCAGGTCTTGCA